>JAUWPI010000127.1 GCA_030611665.1 Candidatus Heimdallarchaeota archaeon
TAAATAACAACTAACGAGGAAGAGCTAGAAATAGAATTTATTGATATTCCAAAAAGCGCAAGACTCATACACTTTTATGGTCCACCAAGTTCAGGAAAAACAACTTTTGCAATCCAATCTGCTATTGAGATTTACCCAAGAAATACCTATTACTTCATCACTAGCCATTCTACCTCAGTGATAAAAAGAATAAAGCAGATGATCAATCATGACAGATGGTTAGATTACAAAGATATTAAGAAAATTCTCTTCCCAATTGCTACACAAAGTTTGGATGAACTTCAATCCGAAATAGAGAAAATCAAGAAACTTGAACCTGAGAAAGTTGGTTTAATAGTAATTGATCATCTAACTGATTATATAAGAGGAGAGATTTACAAAGAAGAACAAAGAACAGTCTTGCGAGAGATTCTTGAACAATTGTATTTACTTGCTGATGAAAAGAACTGCAAAGTACTAATCCTAAATGGTTATTCTTACAACAACGTAGCACCAGCTGGAGATCTAGTTGAATCATATTGTGATATGACATTAACAGCTAAATTGGATCAGAAGAAAGTTAATTTCATTACAGAAGATGAGGAAATTAAAGTCTGTTTCGATAACTCTGGGATTAAGAACTTGCATGTAAATATATATGTCTCTTAGAAACATGGAAAAGTATTTAACACAACAATTGAAGTGAATGGTTATGGCTGTAGTATCAAGAGCACTTAATAAAGCGTCTAGAGGAGCAAAAAAAATAAGTGATGTTATTGATAAAGAAGAGGGTCAACAGACAGTTTTATAAGGGAATCTTTTTGTTGGAGAAAAAATATTCATCCAAACAAAGCACAAAATTATAGAAAGAAAACTTTCAGAGGTCAAGGATATACACTGGAAAGGGAGAGTGCAAATTGATAGTGATTAAATAACTCTCAATTGTCGGTAAGTATATATACAAAGTATAAACTAACATGTAACCCGCACGACTACATGTAGTTGTAGTGTACGAGGTTAAAATGAGGTGAACTAGATTAAATTGGTTAATAAAATGAGTGTTGTTTTACTGTCCTTGGTATTCCTAGTGGCGATAATCCCCATAGGAATGACACAGGCCAAAAAGCCGCTTAATTGTACAACAGATTACTACTTCGTTGGTCATCTTGGGGAACTCGATGCTGACGGAAGATTACTTTGTTGGAAAGGAACCGTTAGCGGAGATATCAATGGAGAAATAAACTGGTGGATGTATATACTTGATAGAACCAGCACACAGGTTACCCACTTCGCGGGTGATAGATGGTATATCTTTGACTCTGATGATAACTTACTCTTAAGCGGAGATGAACATGGTACAACCACAGTCCGTCATGGAAAAAACAGTGTTTGGCGATCGAACGGCATAGTACTAGAAGCATATGGAGACTACGCAATTTGGTTAGGACGCAACGTGCACATGGGTGGACACTTTACATGGGTCTTTCCTGGCTTCCCAGACTCTGGAACAGGCATAATTCGAATAAACTGAGGTACCACGAAAGGATAAACGAGATGCTCTTGGCATAGCCCAAGACATCACTTCTTTTTTTTATTCATTGGTTGTTCAGAGACCCGCTTTTTACAATTTTTCTTGGACATTTCGAATTTTCTTATTCACTTCACTAATAAAACCAAGTCGTATTTTTTCTAAAGAATTCTCCGCCTTTTTAAATCAATTTTAGGATATATAGTTGAAAGACATGCTTACATTCACTGAATCTGATCTCGTAAAAGAGCTCGCTATTAAATGGTCAAAAGTTGGTCTACAAGTTGTTAAAGAACTCGTAGTACCAATAATAGACAATATTTACTATGATAATTACCTTGAGGGGAGAGACTCCGTGCGAATAGATCTTGCAGCTTATGACCCCCATAATGACAAAATTATTTTTGTTGAAGCTGAGAATGGTCTCTATCTCCCTCATCCACAAATCTATCTACCTTTTTGCAATGAATTGTATGTTTTATGCCCTGAAGATAATTCCTCGTTTAGAGATGAACAAGTAGAGTGGAGCAAGAAGGAAGGAATAGGGATAATTGAAATGAGTGAAGAAAAAAACATTTCCACATCTCTTGGAGCAACATCAAGGAAGATTTACCCTGCAGTAGAAGCTTATGTTAAATCTAGACTTTTTAAAAAGATTGAAAAGGAGAGGAAGAAAAATTGTTAAGATTAGCAACTAAAAAGAAAAAACACAAATTTTTAGGATCAAAAAAATCCATCTACTTCATAAGAGATGAAGATGAAGTTATTCTCTACGCAGCGTTTATCATCAAACCATATAAGGAAGTACCAAAAACTGACAATAAATACAAGCCAAGATATTCCTTTTACAATCAACCTGAAGAAGCAAAATTACCACTCCTAGATGTTTTGAATCAAGTTAAATTGCTTAACACTTCTCTTCTAAGGAAATTTATTCCTGGTAATGTAAAAAAGAAAAATACTAATAATGAAAAAGTTAAAGGTTCAAAGAAACCAGAATCTCTCATTGATGAACTTTTACAGGATGAACAAAGTGATATGAATGTAACTTTGTCATTTCATATAGTGAAAGTTTGGAAGAAGTATGAGTTATCTAAAACCTTTCACACAGTTGATGAGTTAACTGAAGATTTTGTATCCTTACTTCGAAATGAGTTGAAACAAAAACTTGAGAGTACTGGTAACCTAGGCAGATTGATAGGTGATACTCTCAAAGAACTTGTTCTAAATGGTTCCCTTGACCATGGAAATTTTCTCGATGTTGGAAAAAACACCTTTAGTGAGTTAACAAAAAATTATACAATTATTGAGAAAAATGAAGATTTTGTTAAATCGTTTCTCCCTGGACCAGCTGTAGATATACGTCCGCAAAGTGTCTTTACTTTCCCTACAGGAATAACTTCTCATGATGGTCTAAGACTTGGTTTGTCTGAAAATGGTAAAGCTATAAGTTTTCCAGAAGATTTCTCTTATCCAATTTTACTTGCTGGAGATAAGAAGACTCGAGAGATAATTTCTAACCGACTATTAGAACAGAATAAAAAATTCATTATTCTTGATCCTAGAGCAAATTTAGAGTTTGAAGATAGAATCCATTCTAATTTCGAAAAACTTACTCTCGGAGAAGACTTCTTCTTTAATGTTTTAACACCCGTGACAAGAGATAATTATGTTTCAGAGCAATTATCATCACAATATCTTGGTAACTTCATAGAGATTGTTCAATCTATAACAGATGTAAGATCAGATGCAGCAATCTTGCTTCGAGATCTAATTGATTTTTATGTTAATGAATATCAAGAAGAACAAGATGAAATTTTGTTTGCTAAACATGATACACCGGTTTCTTTAAGTGATTTGTACAGCATGCTAACAATCGAGCCTGGTGGTTTAGTAATAACAGATTTTCAACTTTCCAACATACGAACTATAATTAACGACATAAGAGATCCAAGTATTGGAGAAAACACCAGAATTGGTGAGAAAGTGGGGTTAGAAGAGATTTTCAAAAGCAGCAAAATAATTGACTTTAGCTCGCTTGGGTATAAAGTTCAAAAACTCTTCCTGTATTCATTTCTTCTTCAATTAACCATTTATGAACAATTGGAAAAAGAATCTGAAGAAATAATAATTTACATTGATGACGCTGAACTGTTCTTTACACGAGATATAGATAGGACAGTACTGTTACATATCCTCAGCAAACTTGAAAACAGTCCTTTCAAAATCATCTTCTCTACTCCTTATCCTTCTCAACTCGCTATCCCCATTTTTGATTCAACATATAATCGAGTTATTGGAAACCTAAAATCAGCCAAGTGTGTACGTTTAATCTCTGAATCTCACAGCTTGGATAAGAATCAACAAGAATTTGTTCGAAGACTTCCTCGCAACAACTTCATTTTAATCAGGGAAGATTTGATGGAAAAACCGTTAATTTTACGTTTCTTTGACGAAGATGTAGAAAGACACACTTCTCAAATGGTAAAACGAAGAAAATCTGAAGCTGTTCTTCATTCTGGAAAAATGGATGGTAGTGCATTAACAATCAATGCGGAAGATTTCTCAAGGTTCCACCCCATTATGTTAGACGTATTAGAGAAATTAGCTTCAAAAGCTAACAGAGGAATTAATACAGAATCTTTAGCAAAATTATTCCCTAACTGGCCAGAAAATGAAGTTAAAGAGGCTGTTTCGCTTTTAGAGATTTTTGGTTACATCTTTTACGAAACTGTAGATAAACGTGGTAGAAAAGGTGAATATTGGACAAAAATAACTCCCAGAGGAGAAAAGTTTCTCAAGAAGCTGAAATTCAGCCATCTAGTTGTTGAAAGAAACAAGAAGTTAGAAGAGGAAAATCCTGAAGAAGAGGAATCTGTTACTGCTGAAGATGTTCCGGAAGACATAGAAAATTACATTGAAGATTCGAATGTGGAAATAAGAAATGAACCATCAAAAGAGCAGACACTTCTAATTAAAAAACTTCAGAAAATAAGGAAAGTTGTAAGAACTACCAGGGATTCTGAAGATAATAAACAAACAAAACTTGACAATTTGAATTCCTTACTTATTCAAATCCCTCCTCTATTTAAAGAAGATATATCAGAAGAAACTCAAAAACTAGAAATCTTCTTAGGTTCATTGGATAAGCTCCTAAAAGAAGAAGAATCAATGGATGGAATTCCGCAAAAAGTACTCGATAAGATCTTTCATAAAGCGCTTTCACTCATAGATGCAATTCAAATACAAACTACATACGGTGATAAATCAAAAAATAACCAAGATGAGGAATTCATTGAAAAGGTAATCGAAAAAGAATTGGGAACAGAGAAATGGAAGGATTTTGACAGAGACATATTTTTAACAGAAATACCCGAATTATCTTCTCTTAGAAAAGAAAATAAGAAATTGATGAGTTTACTTGATTCCGAAATTCCAGATGATATCATAAAAAGCTTGGATCTATCAGATGATTTACCTCAAAAGGAATTCTCTCAAGTGATAAAGAAAGCTCTCTCTTCTTTACTACAGATTAAAACCTCATTTTTCCCAAAAATGGATTCTGAGAAGTATCTAGAACAAATCAATACTTTCTTCAAAGCAGCTGGATTACCAGAACCATTTAAAAAATCACAACAATTGCTCTGGGAACATTCAGTCCTAGATAAGAAAGGAAATTATGCTTCACCTTATCTAAACACAAAAAGGAGAGAGATCATCGAAAGTATTCAAGAAGAAAATGCTGTTTTTAGCTTCGATCTAGATGATAAGAGTAAGGGAGGACTGGTTGGTCAGCTGATTGAAAGTATTAAGAAGAAAATGAAGAGAGGGTAGGAAAATGCAATCTCCACTTGACTTGACAGATTTTCAAAACAGATGTTTGGAGGCGTTTAGAGCACGCAAAGACGTTATAGCTATAGCACCAAGCTCAGCGGGAAAAACCTATGTAACAGAAGGTTTTGTTTTGGAGTACTTTCGATCAAATTATGGCAAATTCCTGAAATCTCCCAGAAGGATGAAAACTGCCTTTATCTTACCATATAAAGCTCTAGCAGTTCAAGAGTACAATAGATTTCTAACAATGGTAGAGCATCAAGGGATAAAAGTGCTTCTTGCAGTAGGTGGAGTAGAGGTTAAAGAAGAGGAGATAGCAGAAGCAAACATTATTGTTGGGACATATGAGAAGGTTCTAGCTTTAATGAAGTATCATCCAATTTTGACAAAATATCTTAAATTATTGATAATTGATGAATTTCACTTTCTTGGAACAGATCGAGGTATAGTTATAGAAGAGCTAATTATGCAATGGAAGAGATCAAACAACAAAGCACAATTGATATTACTGTCATCCTCTATTTCTAACCCAATTGAGATAGCTGATTGGTTAAATGTTACACCAATAATTGAAAACAAAAGACCTATACCATTGGAATATTCCGTTGAAGTTTCTTCTGACACACTAAAATACGTGAATAAGCTCAAGGAAACCTCTGAACAGATGTTAATCTTCAGTCAATCTAGGAGTATAGCAGAAAAACTAGCAGAAAAAATTGCGGAGAAAAGGGAAAAACAAAGTGACATAGATCTTGAACAAATGCTTGCTTTTGCGACTGAAAACATAGAAGACTCTGCTATTCTCAAGACCATTAAAGCAGCATACTTTCCCCCCCTACTGACTAAAGTCGTTCAATACAGAACAGCTTATCACCATGCAGGATTAAATGACATAGTTAGAATTTTAATTGAAGAATTGTATAGAAGTGGAGAAATAGATGTGTTAGTCTCGACTTCAACTCTTGCGGCTGGAATCAATTTGCCAACTGATCTATCCATATATACAATAAAAAATAACAGGATAAAAACGGAAAATAATCTCGTGTTTCAAACTTTGGGGAGAGCAGGAAGATTAGGCTATAGAGAAAAAGGTAAAGGAGTGGTTTTGGTTCCCAATGAGAGACTACGAGCAAAAACAGAGAAACAGCTGTTTAATACAGATAATGAAGAGGAAGCTAAACCTATTTTTCAATCAGTTGAAAGTAAAATGGGAGATTACGATTTTCTCTTAAAATATTATCTAGAAAGCATGAAATTTACTGAAGAACCTTTTTCAAGTCAAATTAGCCAATTATTAGATTTTCTTGACGATTCTCTATGGTTCTATCAGAAACGAACAAAACTAATGAGACACGTTATTGATTTAGAAATATTGAACGCTTTGTTCTCTTCAGCTGATTCTAAGCTTGACACAAACGAGATCTTAGAATTTTACAAGAGATTTGATAAAACCAGAGGTGTCAAAGAAAGGAAAATGGTCATACAATCTATAGAAGGAATTAATCAGGCAGCTGTTGTAGCTAATATAAAGGAAATGTCTAAATTGTATCAGATTTATTTGTCTCCCTCTAGAAGAAGTTGTACATGCCAAAATAAACATTCAAATTACATTTGTAAACACCAAAGATTTCTCTTAGAACAATATCCTGAAGCACAAGAAAGATGGTTAAACACCTACGGTATATTGGATTTTCTGACGAAAGAAGGGTTCATAGTAAGATCATCTGGAGAGAGAGTTAATCTCACTTATATGGGACAATTAGCTTCCAAATATTTCATTCATCCTTATGATTTTCTAGATTATTTGGAGTTTTGCAGCTCTAATAAAGAAATAACAATCACCCAATATCTTCAACAATTTATTATACGAGATAAGAAGATAAAACAGGAAATAAGAGCAAATGAATTATCTTCACTGAAGGCTATAAGACTCGCCCAAGATATAGTAAACGGCAAGGAACTCATAGATATGTGCGTAAAATATAATATAAGTGATAGTTTCATTAGTGATTGGAGGGAATCAATTTTTCGTTTTATGAGAATGTTTCAATCACTGAATTTTTTCATTGGAAAACAAAAAGAAGCTGAAAAAATTTCTGACTGGATGGAGAAAAGTAAAGGTTTAGTAGAGATCGAGATGTTCAATTTAAATGCTCTGGAGAGTAAAAGTATTCAATATTCTTAAGTTTATAATATTGTTTAATCTTAAAGAGGTTGCTAGAAAGTTTAATAAAATAAAACAATGAGATGTGTACTCAATGGAGCGAGTAAAAAAGTGTCTGAATAAATATTCTAGAAGACATTTAACAAAGAAGGTAATAGCTTTATTAACAATTTTATTTATCTTGAACTCAACAGTATTTTCTTTTTTAAGCACGCAAACAGTACTAAATACTTCTGCTAAATCTACTATTAGCAGGGTCTACACAGAAACAAATATAACAGTATCAAAACTAGAAGCAGTTTCGAATTATTTGTTAGCTTGTTATCATAATGAATCTGGGTTCTTCACCTCAAAACCCCCTAGACAAAACTTAAATGAATTTTATGATGATGTTAATGATTTACCTACTCCATCTGATTTTGCATCTGTTCGTGTCTTTAAAGCTCTAAGTGCATTGGACAGAATAAGCAGTGTTGATATTGAAAAAATGAAAAATGGACTTATTGATTCGTTACAAGAAGGAATGGATGGATATGATTATTATGGTCCAGGGTATTTATGGGATTTTTATAATATCCTAAAAGAACTTGATTCTGTGGATAGTGTCCCAAAAGAAAATTGGATTGAAATGGTACTAGATGACTATGATGAGGAAAGTGGGGGGTTTAGAACAAACAAAGATGGGATTAGGAGTATAACAAATTCAAGAAACGCATATTTTCTTTTGAGGGAATTAAATGCATTGGACAGAATAAACTGGACGAAAGCAGTTGAATACGTTCTAAGTCTTCAGTTGCCTGATGGTTATTTTCAGGGACCCTTGATGATGGGTGTAGGTTTACCTGCACCCACGATGCGTGCGTATTCTTTTTTAAATGCTTCAAATAATCTAGATCTTATAAATGCAACTAGAATGAGAGAAATTGCTGTTGACATATACAACCAAGACAGAATGGATGCTAAGGATTCAGCTGTTATCAGCTTTCTTGTTGAGTTTGTTGAAGAGAATGGATATGATTTCTTAACATTCTTTCCTGATGTTGAAAATCTGCTGTTAGAAATCGTAGAATCACAAAATCCATTCTATGGAGGATTTCCTTATTCTTGGGGTGAGGACCCATTTTACGAAGAAAATACTAAAGGAGTTATGGGTAAAGAAACATCCTATATCATCGCTTTATTAAATAGTTGTGATAGTTATAACTTACTTTCGGATAATATTACGATAGTTTATCCTCCCCTTTCTCCCTATACTGATACAAAAAAGGTTGGTTATGCTTTAGAATTTTCGTTTTTCTTTATAATAATCATCTTTTGTGTAGTAGT
>JAUWPI010000133.1 GCA_030611665.1 Candidatus Heimdallarchaeota archaeon
CTTTAAAATACATCCAAGAGCAAGAAAATATACTCAAAGAATCTTCCACTATTCTAAGTGTTGAACCCAAATTGTTACCAAAAACAGCAAAGAGATTTTTCAATGAATGGAAGGAGCAGAAAAAAACAATTGAAATTCTAACAAAGAAAATTTCTGAGTTGCAATATTCAAATAATTCAACAAAGTCAGAGAAAATAAAACATCTTGATGTTTTTGTTCAAAAAGCAAATGGTGGTCAAAAAGAGTTAATACTGCAAGCTACACAAACTGTGAAACAATATCCCAGTGGCATATGCATTCTTGTTTCCTCAGATAACAATAGGGTAGCCATTGTAGGAGCGAGAAATAAAGAGCTAGATTTTGATATTGTCACAGTAATAAAAGAATTATCAAAAATTGTTGGTGGATCTGGTGGAGGAAAAGGAGAAGTTGCTATAGGTGGAGGATCAGAAGTAGACAAAATACCTTATATCCTAATTCAAGCAAAAGAGATTATCAAAAAGATGATTTAGACTATGTTTATCTCTAAAACTAATCTACTCTTCTTTAGCTTTTTTGTTAATATTTAGCGGCGATAAAGATCTAATTTCAATTGGTACAGTATGAGGGGCAACCATCACTGTTTCTTCTGAAACCATTTTTAGAGTTGCATGTAATTCTGCAGATCTACTTTTGAGTGTTTTTAGAAAATCTCTCTTTCGCTCAGGAAATGCTGATATTCTACTTATATTCAGAAAAACAAGATTACCTTTTTCAACATCATCGATAATTCTTTCAGTTTTTACAACATCCAACAGTGAATAGAATTTTACACCAGGTGTTTGATTAACAATCTTACTGTCCTCTTTCTTTTCTGAGGTGTTACGTGTAACTAAACGTTTCAATCCCATATAGTTTCCACCAAGCAAAAAAGCTATTGTTATTCTTAAAACAAGATTAATACAGTAATAACATGGTGGTAATACTTCGAGCTAGAGAAAAAAGCAAATGAATAAGTCACAAATAAAATAAAGAAATAAGGCTAAAACTTCCATGGGTCTCTTACATAAACAGGGGCACTTGCAGCACCTCGTTTAACAATTACATTTGCTAAATCTAGAGCATCAACTATTTCTCTGAAACGATTTCGTAGTGTAACTGGTGTAGTTTTAGCAACTTTTGCTACTTGTTGCTGTGTTCTTCTCTCTCCTGTTCTTATACTTGCAATATAAATTGCAGCTGCCGCGACACTTAGGGGATTTTTACCCATATCTAAACGTCGTGATCTACTCTCCTCCAAAATTTTCAAGGCCTCGTTTTGAGTTGCAGTGGTTAATTCTAACTCGTTACATAATTTAGCCAATAATACTGCAGGATCAATTGGTGTAGGCTTAATATTCAGTTCTTGAACGTATATGCGGAAACATCGTGCAATAACCTTCCTGTCGGCATTGATGTGTTTTTCAACGTCCTTAAGGGTTGTAGGATTATTATATTGTCGAGAAGCAATATATATAGCAGCTGCAACCATGGATTCAATGCTTCTTCCACGGATTAAATCTGCTTTCAATGCTTTTCGGTAGGTTGTTGCTGCAACTTCAGCTATTTCATCACTTAATTCGAGTTGACTTACAATTCTTCGCAACTCTCGTAAAGCTATGCGAAGGTTTCTAATGTGAGATCTTGAATCTCGTCTATTTAACCAGCGCAATCTTCGCATCTTTGCTACAACAGTAGGCTCTAGCTTTCTTCCATAAATATCCAAATTGCTAAAGCTAATCTGGGATGAAATACCATAATCAGATTTCAAAGGAGAGATTGGAGCACCGGTTCTACTTCTATTAGATTTCTCTTCAGCTGTAAAACTTCTCCATTCTGGAGTGGTGTCAATTAACTTAGAGAGGACAACGCCACAGTTACTACAGATAGATTCACCACGAGAGTAGTCACTAACTATCTCATTTGAATTGCAGTTGGGGCAACGTTCTTCACTCATCATACTCACTATGATACGATACGCAATCGGATATATAAAGCTAACCAATCAAAAGACGTTAGAAGCGCCACAACACATAAATTTGATGTGTATAGAGAACAACTAATTAAACGGTAAATATTGCGATTTACTTAGAAACTACGTTGATTAATAAATGAATCTCGAAAATTGAACGAAAGAGATTATAAAGGCAAGAATAGTACATTGCTATGGCAGTTTACATGTCAACTCACTTCAATTTATCCAGATCTTTAGTTCCAGTTACACGAGATGAGTATGATAAATATACGAAAATCATCAGTTGGTTCTTGGAAAACAAATCAGCTAAAGGGACAATATCAACAAATTCACTATTTCTATTATCAAACATGTGGGGAAATAAAACTGTTCTTAAGAACTTGTCAAAATTGTGCTTAGCAGATCAAATTGAGCTATCATCTTCAATGTATTCCAATTTCATTCCGATGAATCAGCCATATGAAGAACGTCTTATTGAGCACCAAATTAACCAAGCAACCGCAATTCTAAAAAATATTTTTCCAACTAAATATATCAAAGGATATTATCCACCTTTTGGAGTATGGGACAAGAGATCTGCTGACACATTGGTAAATCAAGGGTACAAATATGTAATAATGGATTGGTATAGTATAGCAAAAGCGCTCAACCAAAAACCATCTGGGGTTTTTGAAGTAAAGTATTTTAAGCCATTCAAATTAAAGAATCAGAATATTCTCGTCCTTCCATCATATAACCTGCGCAGTGTTTATCGGAACTATCCTGAAACATATGATGAAGCAATACATTCTGGAGAATTGATGAATTTAATAGAAGTTATTAGAAGAGGAATTGGAATTTCAAAAGATACTAATCAAGATTACTGTGGTGTTCTCTCACTCGACTTAAATGACATGAAATTCCCTATTTTCCACCCTCAGTTCGATCTCGATAATTTTCTTAATGAAGCAAGAAACTTAATGGAACAGCCCGTATCTTTCTTGAAACCTTCTGAAATTATAGATAAGTTTGAAGAGATTCAGGAGATAGATATTAAATCAGCATATCCTTACGAAATTACTCTGACAATGGGGTATCAACGAGGATTGAAATTATCACCATATTGTCTAAGATATCGTCAATTATTTCAAAAACACATGAAAAATCTAGAAGACATAGAGAAACGTAGTAGTAATAATTCAAAAGAAATAAAACTGAAAGTAGCAAATCTAATAAAATATGCTTATAATTACTTAATAAGAAAACAACACAATTTCTGTTTCGATGTATTTTCTGAGCCAATTAAAGGAGTAAACACATTAGTAAATGCAGATAACTGGGGAAGCATTAATCATCTGAATCTGATAGAAAATATAGCTAATATAATTCTGGAAAAAGAGTCTGATCACTTAGATATGTCCACAAGTCTTGGGCAAGAATGTACGGAATCCATGTTTATTGGTGATGACTTGCTTTGTAGTTTAACTAATAAAGGAGGAATAATTACTAATCTTATAGATTTAAAGAAGGGGATAGTTCTCACTTCTTGCCCTTCTAAAGATTTAGCTTTAGATAAAGCAACACATGAACCAAGATACGGGCTTATGTACGATGTTATATCTAAGCGGCATAGTGGTCAATATAACCTTTTTAATGAAAGATACACATACAACTGGTTAGAGAAAGAAGATAGCAAATCAATCATACTTTCAATCTATGCTACAGAAGATATCTTGTTATCAAAACATTTCGAATTTGAAAAGAAATCATCAAGTTTCGATGTTCATTATAATCTAAAAAATTTTGGTGATAAGTCAGATGAATTCAGTATTCTTAGTTTATCAAAAATAAACTTAGGAGAGCACCATACACATTTCCTTTCACAAGATGCGATTGAAGTGTATGAAGAAAAACAGAACGACAATATTAGTAGCGTTAAAATCTTCAATAAAGAACTGAACTCGGGTTTAAAGATTAAGATCTCAGAAGATATTCATGTAAAAATTGAGAAAGATTTTGGAAATTTCGAACTTGGTCTACAGATGACAGTACCACAACTTCGAAGAATGGAAGAAAAGAGTTTCTCTTTTAAGATTGAAGTTCTAAGAAAACTGTAATTCTCTTAGAAAATTATAAAAAAGGATTGAAAGAAAAGAGAAAACTTATTTTCTCTTCTTTATTAGGAATATAGTACAACCTAAGAATATAATTGATATAAAGGAAGATAGAACTGCAAAGGGTACCTGTTCAGTCGGAGTATTATCTGGTAATTCAATTGTATAAACCATATTTAAACTGAAGGTGTTACCACCTTTATCTTGAACCTCTACAACAACCTCATAGGTTCCACTTTCTACATAGTAATGGAAAGCAAAGTTGTCATCTGTCACATTTTGAACAATACCATCTCCCCAATCTATTATTACCTTCCAAACACCAGAATAGTCATCACTGTAAGTGAAGTATAATTCTACATACCCATCTATTATTTCAGTAATATTATTCGTGAAATCAGTGATTTCAAGTGTTGGGGCGTCGAAATCTAGATAGAGATAGTTTGTTGTGCTGTTGAATGTTCCTAAAGAAGTGCTAACAGTAAGTGTAACATTGTAACCATCAGTTACTACAGGATAAACATGACTCACATAATATTTTCCATCGTCTTCATCTGCTTCTAAAGTTGTCAGGTTAGCAACGGGGGAACCATCACCATAATCTAAAAGAATCTCTGTAATGTTTCCTCTATTCATTGAGATCTCAAAACTGAAAGTTACATCTTCATTATTTACATAAGATCCACTTACAGGGAACAACTCTAGATAAGGTTTCGAATCATAGATCCGAATAGTGTGATAATGTCCAACAGTTTCGTTGTAAACCTCACCATAATATATGTTGTAAGCTTCAAAGTAGATTATATTATCAACAGCAAATATCCCAAGGGATACATTATATTCTCGCATTGTATCATTGTAACCAAGATCGTTTACCTCTGTATAATTGCTTTGTAATGTCCCTTCTATATCAGTCCATGAAACAATTTCAGTATCATTTTCTAAACTTTCAATAACATAATACCCTATACCAAATGAGTCATATTCAGTACTGTTTAATGTTGTTATGATAATATCGACATCATCCACATCTGTTATTGATTCTTGAAGCACAGTATCTGAATTAAAAGAGAATCCATTGTTAATTGCATAAATATTCAAGTGGCTTTTAAGAAGACCATCATCCCATGTGTCCCAACCATAAGAATTATTGGCCGCAAAGTAAAGTGTTCTCGCTGTGAATTCAATAGTTGTGTTAAAAACAACATAAGTTTCTGTTGAGTCTTCTGCATAAGTCATATTCTTAAACATGACAGTGCTGTCAAAAATATTGAGTGAAGCGTTGTAAAGTTTGTCTCGATAAACAGAATAGACAAGAGTCACATTATCATCTTCTGTTCCTCCATAAACTCTATAGGAAATTACTATGGTGTGATTAGTTTGGTTTGCTGGAGAATAGTATGTATAAAATCCTGTGGATGTTGCATTTTCAATTCCATGAAATTGTGGAGGGACCCCATCCTCATTTACAAACAGATAGTGCCATTGACCAAGATGATTGAATTCTTCAACTTCTTCATAGGTTCCATTTGTGATATCTCCAACATATCCATAACCTTTGAAATAACTGTTCTCAGTAAGTTCGATATCACCAATATAGTACGTTCTATCCTCTAGAGAGTATGAATAATTTAAGTTAATACTATTGAATGGATCCATATCCAGTTCAGAACCAACACCAACTAGAATAACTCCTTCTACACCAACGTCTCGGTCTACTGAGTATTCCACAGTGATTACTGTATTATTTTCAAAACTGTAATAATCTATTTCTTCTTCATCGACCATAATGCGCTCTAATGAGGGTTCTGCTGTGTTTGCAGCAAAGACATTATAATTTGTACTAAAACCTAATGTCATTGAGGCAAATAATATTGTTAAGATTAGTAATGTGTTGACTTTTCTATTATTCATATCTTCCACTTTAACTCTGCTTGGTAGGTGTAAATTATAGTGTTTTTATGTTTTTTGTCTCGTACCTTCTTTTATAAAGTGTAAGTTTCATGTTTGAAAGTAAAAGGATCCATGACAACAAAAGATACAGAACATCCATATTCTTTTGTTATTTCTAAAGAAGATGAAATGATTTTATATCCAGATTTTCCCCAACTTTCATCGAGAATAGCATGTCTTCTATTTACCATCTCCTCTAATCCAAATAATGCTTTTTTCTCTACTATTTCTAGATTTGACCCTTTGGCTTCATAGGCTAAAATGCATTCAAGAGTTGACTCGTTTGTGTCTATTGCTACTTTGGCTAAAGAGATACAGGTAGCAACATTATCTCCTCTTTTACCAGTTTTCATTGCCTTAACAACATATAATATCGCGCTTGAGGGTATAAGTTTCCATTCATCTCCTATAGGAACATGTGTTAAACCGTGCTGAGTAATAATTTTTGGTTGGATTTCAGTAGATGGGGGTATGGACGAAACTAACACATGATTCTGATAACCTATTCCTGCGTTCATTAAAGATTCATCAAATGCTGAAAGCTCTGAAACATCAGATTCACCTATTCCTTTGGTTATCCAGAATCTACTTGGTATTGTCATGTTTTTCTTGTTAATCAATTGTTACAACTTTAAATAATTATCGAATTGAAATAGATGATTCATCAAAATAGTTTTCACCATTGACAAAACTATATAAATAGAATTTTAATGATGTTTGCTACAGAGTTAGAAAGCGTGATTGTTGAAATGAGTGATTTGAACAAGTTCTTTATAGAAAACAAAATCGAATTCATACAATTTCAGTTTACGACAGTTTTTGGAGAATTAAAATCAGTGGAGTTTCCAGCAAACATCTGGGAAGAGATGCAGGAAGGAAGTGGGGTAGATGGGTCTTCATTAGGTTTTTTACAAACTGAACAAAGTGATATGAAAATCTGTCCTGATTTAGGTACTGTGTCAATAATTCCATGGGAACCAAGAGTTGCTAGATTCATTTGTGATATTCAAAA
This sequence comes from Candidatus Heimdallarchaeota archaeon, assembly GCA_030611665.1. GTDB lineage: Archaea > Asgardarchaeota > Heimdallarchaeia > Heimdallarchaeales > Heimdallarchaeaceae > UBA460. The sequence continues at coordinate 7,052 of JAUWPI010000133.1, forward strand.
AAATGATGGAACACCTCATCCCACAGATCCAAGGAGCATTTTGAAAAAGGAGATAGGTCATGCCAATAATCTAGGATTTGAATTCAAAACCAGGCCTGAGTTAGAGTGGTATTTTCTTGATGAAGAATTAGATCCTGTGGAAGACGGGGAATACATGGACACTTTACCATTTGATATTTTAGGTACCTTAAGACGAAATATGGCTACTGATATGTTAGAGATGGGAATACCCGTTAAGACAATTCATCATGAATGTGGACATTCTCAACAAGAGATAGAATTTGGTGTCCTAGATGCTTTAAAACAAGCTGATAATACCCAAACAGCAAAATTGATCATCAAAGCAAACTCACTTTTTGATGGAGTAATTGCTACTTTCATGCCTAAGCCGTTTGAGGATTTGGCAGGGAGTGGATTGCATATACATCACTATCTTACTCAGAACGGAGCAAATATTTTTTCAGATGAAGAAAAAGGAATTAGTGATAACTTAAGATATTTTGTTGGAGGTATCTTAGAAAATGTCGATGCAATGACAGCTATATTCAATCCAACTACAAATTCGTATAAAAGATTAGTACCTGGACATGAAGCACCAGTATTCATATCATGGGGAATAGGCAATCGTACAGCATTAATCCGAGTTCCAGGATATGAAAAGAAAGCAAGACTTGAGTTTCGAGCAACAGATTGTGCTACAAATATCTATCTTGCTTCTGCGTTACTTTTAGCTGCTGGTTTAGATGGTGTGAAAAAGAAAACTGAACCGATTCAACCTACTACCAAAAATATAGAAAAACTAACTGTTCAAGAAAGAAAGGAAATGGGAATTACACAACTTCCCTTAAGCCTAAGCGAAGCTTTGGATAATTTGGAAAGTAGTACTCTAATTTCTGAAACTCTAGGGAAAGAAATCGTGGACATTTTCTTAGAAGTGAAAAGAAAAGAATGTAAAGAGTATTCTGAAGCTAAATCAACAAGCAGAGAAGTCGAATGGGAATGGGAATATCTAAAGTATCTAGAACGGGCTTAATCAACTCTTTTCTTCTTTACTGTTTTATCTACTAATCCCTTCTTAATAAGGGAACTTTAATAAATCATGTTTGACTAATTTAATCTAACCTTTTCGAGATGGTAAAACTGGCTTTTGAGAGAGATGATGTCTATGAGATTAATTTTAGAGATTTAGATCTCCCAGAAGTTAACATTTCAAAGCGTATGAGAGCACAAATTCTAACTCAATTGTATTTGATGCGAGAGATTAATTTAATAAAGTTTTCAGCTGATTATAAAATTCCTGTTGAAACAATTAAAGATTATATTCAGTTATTAGTACAAGCTCTTGTTGTAAGAGGTTCTTATAGAAGAAATATATTTTCTTTAGCAACAATATACAAGTATCCCAAAATAGTTTCTTCAAGAGTGACCTCATTAAGAAAGATGATACTTGGATTTTTATCACAATCAGAAAAAGTTAACCTATCGAATCTTTCAGAAATAGTAAACATG
>JAUWPI010000058.1 GCA_030611665.1 Candidatus Heimdallarchaeota archaeon
TGGAGTAATCTTAAGGGATATGATGCAAAATGGGGTTTAACTGATTCTTTGCCATACATGAGTTTTGAAGGACTCCATACTAATCAATTTTCAGGGGAAGAACTAGTGATAAATGATGTCGAGTGGGAATATTTCAATCCTTATGATGATGATTATTCTTCAGGAGATTCAGTCTTTTCATTACTTAGCGAACAAATATTGCATTTAAAGTCGAGTCTTGAACCCATCAAAACAGGTTTAATCATAGATTGGGCTCAAAGTGCTTCTGATCCTAACCTTTTCAAATTCACATTGCGTGAAGATGTTTACTGGAACCCTTCATTCAATATTACAGATCGTGATGAATATTCCACCGAACTCGATATCAATACAACTCCTCTGATGATAGGATTGCAAGATGAATTCAGTAATGGAACAAATCAACAAGTTATGGCTAAAGATGTTATTTTCACTCTGCTCTCTTTAGCAAATCCTTTGGTGAGTGATTGGTCTAACGAATTTAATTGGCTGAATAATGCATGGATAGACACTGAAGATAACCTTGTTTTTTATATTGAAATAGATGGAGATCCTGAAACAAACGATAAGGAAGCGTATCCTTCTTTTTGGATATCTTTAACAGAACATATACTCCCTGAATTCTTTCTGAACTCGACTTCTAGTGTTTCAAGTTTAAGCTCAGGAGGAATAGAGATGAGAGGTCTATACGAAGGAATAGATAATACAACAGTTTGGCAATCATACTACAAATCCAGTTTTGGTTGTGGTAAATATTTGCTAGATTTTCACAACTCCAGTAGTATAACTGTGTTACAAAAATCACCTTGGTGGATGAATGTTGGTGCAAAAAATGGTGAAACCCAAACACTTGATTTGGAAACAATAAAAATAATAGTTGAGCCTGATGTGAGTGCAATGCTTAATGGATTTAAGGAAGGACATTTTGATATTATGGATTCTTTAAACCTTTTCCCAGAAGAAAGAAGGGTTATGGAACAAGATTCTCAATTCAACGTTTATTCTAAATTTACTAACTCGCTTTCCTTCCTAGCATTTAACTTACGCAGATCTTTCATTGGAGGGAACTCCAACTTTATCTACTTAGACGAAGTAGGAAAAGAAGAGTATACCAAAGGAACAGCTGTTAGAAAAGCTATCTGCTATGCTATTGACCGTGAGGAACTAAATCAAGAAATTCACAATGGAGAATATATTGTTACTCATAGTGTTATTCCTTCTTTGTTGGAATATTGGTATAATGATGATGTTGTAAAATATGATTATAATCTCAATAAAACTACAGAATGGCTAACAGCGGCAGGATATATTGATGTTCCCACAACTACAAGTGCTCTTTCTTCAATCTTTTGTGCTATTATTTTGATTATTCTCAGTTCTAATCAAAAATTGAAGAACTTGTTTTACAGCAAAAAACAGCGAAATAAACAAGATAGATTGTAAAAGTTTCTTCAGAGGAAAAATTAAGCAACAAGATTAAAAAACTGGAAAGCGAAATTAAATAATCAGATGATAAAAATGAAGAAACTTGGAGTGATATTATTTTCATGTCTTCTTTTTTATCCATTAATTTTCAGTAACATTAATGCAAGTAATAGTCCATATTCAAATCAAATTATCATTGATGACCTTTCTACGATGATATCGAATGTGGATCTTACTTATTCAATTACAGTTACAAGAGTTAGTTTAACAATTCTTATTGAGTATAGACAGGTTGTCGAATCGACCAATTATTTTTTTGATAGTGTAAAACTTTCTGGAGACCACTCTGAAATAATAGTCACAGACGAGTGGAATAGAAATCTTCTTGTTTCATCCTTTTACAATGTTAGTGCAGGTTTCACAAACGTATCATACAGACTACCAGAGATACTTAGTTTAGGTGAAACCTATAATATTGCTTTGATATCTAGTTTCCAACCTTCTATTGAAAGCAACAATTTCATATTAAATTCAAGCTTATCTTGGACACAAAACATCTCTATCTATTCTGTTTCTGCCTACTTAGACCCAAACTTATTGTTAAGATCTAGCTCTCCTCCTGCTCATTCAACTAATATTGTAAATCAAAGATTGAAATTATCATGGGAATTGTCTAATATAGATAGTTTTGACTTAATACTAACTTATGAGTCAAATCCTGATTATTTACCTATTTTAGTAACTCCAAACTCTTGGGATCTTGGAAATATTCCTAAAAGCCAAACCAGTATTGTAAAACAATATGTGATAACAAATCTTCTGAACATTCCAGTTAATGTATCTACTTTGTCAGATGAAACATGGATAGATATACAAAAATCAATTGTTCTTCTACCTTTAGCTGAAGAATTCATAGATGTAGAAATAGACATATCTAAAATCGGTGAATTTGAAGGTAAAATAACCTTTCTTACCAATGTATCTCTCTATGCTTATTTGGAATGTACTATAACTTTTACCGTGAATAATAATTTCCAACCTTTGACTATTTCAACAATTATATTATCTATTCTTTCCACTTCTCTAATTATTGGATCAACATTGCTCTTTCTTAATTGGAGGAAATTGAGAAAGATTGATGTAGTATCTGAAAAATTTGTGGGATCCTATTCTTTTGACCAAGAAAAGCTAGCATCTATTCTTAAAGAAACTGAAATGAAAGTTTTTGATGAGATAGCTACAAATCCAGGAATAACACAAATCAAAATAGCTAACGCTTTAGATTTATCTAAGGCTAGTATATCAAGAATAATAGTTAAATTGGAAAATAAAGATCTTATCGTAAAGAAGAATATAGGAATGTCTAATCAGCTTTATGTAAATAACAAATCAGATATTTTTGAATTTATCAAAAAGAAATAAAACCTTCAGGAAAAAAGAGAAAAAAATCAAGGATAAATTCTATTCCTTGTTCTTGGGAAGGGTTGTGTTTCTTGAATGGCATCAAGACCGCATAACCACCAAGTAAGCCTTTCAGCTCCTAAACCAAAACCAGAATGGTAAACTGATCCATACTTACGCAAATCTATATACCACTCATAATCTTCAGGAGACCAACCTTCTGCAATAATTCTTTCTACTAGTGTATCTAGAACATCTTCTCTCTGACCTCCGGTGATTATTTCACCAAATCCTTCAGGAGCCATAAGATCAGCTGAATAACACCATTTTGGATCTCTTTCATTGATTTTAACATAGAACGGTTTGTGAGCTGAGGGATACATCGTTACAAAGAAAGGTTCCCCGATTATGTTTGAAAGATCTCTTTCTTCTTCTGTTTTGATGTCATCATCCCATTTCAGCTTATGACCATTTTCATTTAGAGTGTTGATTGCTTCTTCATATGAGATTTTCTTGAAAGGAGCTTTTATTTGTTCCAAGATTGATGTGTCTCTTTCTAATTCTTTGAGCTCTTTTTTGTTGTTTTCAAGAACATATTGTATAATGAATGCTACAAGTTCTTCTTGTATCTTCATGTTTCCTTCAAAATCCACAAATGCTTCTTCACCTTCTATATGCCAGAACTCGTTGATGTGTCTCTTTGTTCTCATCTTTTCTGCTCTGAAACTCGGAGTAATTGCATACACTTTTTCTAGACTATATATCAGTGCTTCAAGATAAAGCTGAACACTTTGACTCAAATATGCTTTCTGATCAAAGTATTTCAAATCAAATAGAGTAGATCCTCCTTCACAGGCAGAACCTGTCAATATGGGTGGTGTGACTTCATAGAATTTATTGTCATAAAACCATTCTCTAGATGCTCTAAGAACATTAGCTTTGACTTTCATAATGTTAGTTGATTTGTAACTTCTAACAAATAGGTGGGTGTTATCTAGCATGAATTCTTTGCTTTGATCCTTAGCAATAGGAAATACTTCACCTTTGTGAATAATGGTGAAATCAGTTAAAACTAACTCGATATTATTTACTGCCCTAGAATCTTCTTTAGCATTGCCTTTAACAGCAATAGCATTTTCAATGGCAACTTCATTAAGATTGTTCCAAGCTTCTTCAGAGAGATCTTCTAGCTTTCCAATACATTGAAGTATACCTGTAGCGTCTCGTAAAACGACAAATACCTTGTCTTTCATTTTACGGATTCTATAAACCCATCCTCGGACTTTCACTTCTTTGTCCGAGGTTTCTATATCAGTTATATGTTTGTAAGTTGATTCGGGCATGAAATAAAATTTCGACAGACCTAAAAAAATGTTAGGGTTAAGAAGAGAATTATTCTCTTTGAGAATATTTTCATATCTGTAAAGAAGAAGGATAAAAGTAAACACAAAAAAAGTTACCTTGACAGAAAAAACACTTGTTCCAATTAGTGATACAGATCAAAATTCATTATTAGTAAAATTAGTTATAATATTTACTAATAATAAAATATTTTAGGAGAAAGTTTTAAGAAAAGAATAACGAAGAACATCATTGGATAACAAAAATGTGTCGCTTATTTCTCCAGGTAGGTAAGAATGTTTCATCATCAGTTTACCAAGAATTTCTAGATGCATGTTCAGATTATGTTGGAGACTTGAAGAAGGATGTACATGAACATAATGAAAATAAACTCTTCAACCATATTGATGGTTATGGTTACTCTTACATACATGATGATCATTATGAAGTAAGAAGATTCAACGAATCAATTTGTGAAAGACCCCCTATCCCAGAATGGGAATCAATCCAATCACCGATTTTGTTAGCTCATGCTAGAAGAGCTTCACCCAATATAGCTGTTAAGCTTTCAAACAATCATCCATTCTATTGGTATAATGGTAATGAGTATGTCTTTGTTCACCATGGAACTATCACATCACAGATTAACAATTATAACAAAGATAAATTCTTTCTCAGAGGTACGACAGATTCAGAAAGATATTTCTATTCATTATTAACTTCTCTGAGAGAAAATGAATGGGCTATGGAAAAATCAATAGTTGATTCAATAAAAGTTGACTGGGATTATACTGGTGCGAATTTCATTTTAGCTTCGAGAGAAAAAGTTTGGGTTGGATGTTATTATCAGAAGAATCCCCTTTACTATACTATGAAACTATACGATACAAAAGATTCTTTAATCATCTCATCTTCCAAACTTGAATCACTTGGGAAACCTACAGAGTTATTAACAAATGGTACACTAATTGAAATAAACATGAAGAAGAAAGTGTATTATTATTTAGAATGATATAGGTTTCTGGTGATCAGATGAAGGCTGGTGAAAAAAAGGAATTATCTATAAAGGAAAGAATCAAGAATTTCTCTGAGCTTTATTTAGCACACCATGAAATTTGTGAAGAATGCAAGAATCATGTTTTCAAAATGGGTCCACTCTATTTGTGTGTTGGATGTACTAGTGTTTTTCTTGGCATAGTTATATTCGGGATAATTCTATTTAGCTTTTTTGATGTCTTCAGTGGTTCTCCTCTAATTATTGCTTTGATTTCCTCGTATGGAGTATTTATGGCTCTGATGCAGCTTTTTATTAAACCAAAGAATAAATTGCTGAAAGCACTAATGCGATTTTCGCTAGGACTAGGAATGGGTGCTTTTTTTGCTCTGCTAGTTTTCATTCCAAATTGGTACTTGAAATTTGGATTACTCATCCTTCTTGGAATAGGTACACTCCTCTACAACATTGTAAGAAATTATTCGCATATGGATGATTGCGTACAAAGTGAACAAGACATACAAGATACAGATTTGAAAATAAATTGAGTTAATTGCAAATATTGAGGAGAAATAATCCCCTTACTTTATTCTAAAAAAATATTAAAAAAGAGGATTTTAAAACCCTCACTACGTTAGGATCGGTCTGTTTATTTTTCGTAGATTAATGCTCTTGCTACTGCATCTATTACGCCTTCAACTTCTACTCCTTTCATTCATTTCTTTTGTCTCCTCTAATATCACTTATACGATAGGCTCTTTCTAAAGAATTCATTCAAAAAGCTTTAGGATTTCCAAAAATAGTTTTCCTAATAAAAATTCTTCAATTGTTATCTAATTAAGAATTAATTAAAGACCATGTAAATCAAATAGAAACAAAAATTGCATACTATAATTTCAATTACTAGTTTTGCCTTACATCTAATTTTATAGCTCCCCCTTCTTGGATATATCTCCTAACAAGAAGAAGACCTTCCAAACAAGGTTAATTTCATACATCTTTTCTCTAATTTTATGAGAAAGTTAAATAGTTGTAATAACTGTTGTATTGTTGTACTAGGTGACAATTATGGGTAGAATAAAAAAGTTGTATACTATCTTTCTTGCTTTAATCTTATTATATGTAATTAGCACAACATCATTTCAATCGACATTAACATTTTCATTAAAAGACTCTAATGATACGACTCCTGAAATAATGGCAAATCTTGATATTTATGAAAATGACAATGATTTTACCTCTGCAAAAAACATTACATTAAATTCTCTTCAAGAAAGAAGTATTTCAACAATTGATGATGTTGATTTTGTGAGCTTTACTCTTGACAGCTTCTACAGTATAGAAATTGAGACAACAGGTTCTTTAGGTGATACAAGGTTATGGGTTTATGATGAATATCATAATCAAATTGGATTTGATGATGATGGTGGTGTAAATCTATTTTCAAAACTATCTTATGGAATTTTCAAATATGGGCAATATTTTATTAAAATTGATGAATTCGGTAATGATAATGAAATTACAAATTACAATCTAACAATATCAGCTGAACTCACTGTTGATCCCTTTGAGAATGATGATGTACCAGCTAATACTTTGCCTATTGCTCTTAACTATGATTATGAAAGAAGTCTCTATCCTATTGGTGATATTGAATACTTCCGATTCTCAATTGTAGTCAGTTTCAACGTAACTCTGGAAATTACAGGGACAGATGGAGATACAGAAATGAGGGTTTGCACAGATCCAGATTTTCCGATAGCTACAGAGGTTGCATATGACAACGATGGTGGGGTAGGTGGTTTTTCTAAGATTGTACTAACTAATTTAGCTCCAGCAACTTATTACATTTTAATCTGGGAATATGGTAATAATAACGCAATACTCGATTATACATTACACACATCTGGAACAACTGATTATGCAGAAGATTTAGATGGTCCTGAAATAATAGTTGATGATCCTTATCCTTCTACTACCAGTTCATCAGAGATTATATTAACTGCGACTGTAACTGACTTCTCCGGAATTGATTATGTATATTTACATCACAAACTGAATTCAGAATCTTGGGAAATAACTGAAATGATACGTGATTATGTTGTCTACTTTGGAATCAGTATTAGTCCTCTGGATGTGGGAGATACTTTTAGTTATTATTTCACAGCTTATGATAAATCAATTTACCATCATATGACCACAGAAGACAATTCTAGCAATTATTACAATTTTGTTGTAACATCCAATGATCCACTAGATCCACTAGAAAAAGATGAATCTCTCAACTATGCGAAATACATATCTTTGAATTCAACATCAGACAGAAGAATTCACCCGATAGGAGATATAGACTATTGCTTATTCGAATTAGATGATAAGTACAACATAGAAATTGAAACAGCTGGTCTAAGTGGTGATTCTGTAATTGACCTATATCATGAGAATCTAACCTTGATATCTGTAAATGATAATAGTGGTGTAGATCTGTTTTCAAAAATAATAGAAACTCTAGATGCTGGCAACTATACTATAAAAATTGTTGAAAATGGAAGCGATGAAGTAATAATTAGCTATTCAATAACACTGACTGCTTATGAAATCCATGAAATTCATGAGTATACAATACGACTGTCACTCTCTCTAACCTTGATTGTTATTATTTCAATCATCTTATTAACGAAGAATTATTGGAAAAGAAAAATGAAAAAATAAAAAAAAATAAAAGAAAATTAAGTTCTTTTCTTTTCCCATCTCTTATTTACCAAAGTTAGAACTAGTAGTATTGAAAAAACTCCAAGTAACCCCATCATACCATCAAATAGGAAAGAGGATTCATCAATTTCTTCGATAGCATAGAAGAAGAATGTTTGGTTGTTGTTTAGTTCTACAACCTCATCAATTTGGTTTTCAGTATCAAGTATAACAGAACAAGCATAAGTTCCATAATCTGGAGCAGTCCACTCAAACGTATAATTAAATGCTTCACCAACATCCAAAGCTGGAACGGTTATATCCCAATGAGTATTGTTAAAAGTTTCAATCCTAGCACTTGTTTCTTCAGTAATATCAACTTCCCCAACATTTGCTATTGTGATGGTAATATCTTTTGTCTCACTTTTATTAAAATAATAATTGAGAGGTAGACTTTCAACTCGTAAATCAGGTTTGACAACTTTGTTTATATAAAACTTATCAATGGTAGTGTAATCTCCTCGAAATGCATGAAAAGCTAATTGATTGTCATAAGTTTCAATATATATCGCATGATAAACTGATTCAGCGATAATTGATTCGTTAATGGAATATGCGGGAATAAGGGAATATAATGGCGCACCTGATGCTCCTGCTACTACATAAGAAACATTATTTTTCTCTAATCTCTCATACCAATGATCATGACCAGCGATGACCATGTCAACACCATATTCTTCGTAAATTGGCACTAAAGTAGTAAGAAGATCTTCAGTCTCATTTCTATAATATCTTACAGAGGATGAATAAGGAGGTCTGTGTTGTACAACAATTTTCCACGGATACTCACTGTGAGCTTCTAAATCGTTTCTCAACCATTCTGCTTGTTCATCCAGAGATCCACCATAATCCTCAACACAAGTGTGCAGTGCAACGAAGTGAACAGGTCCATAGTTGAACGAATAGAATTCTTCTCTCCCAGGAAGTGCGAATACTTTATAGTAATTCGAATGATTTTTTTCATGATTACCAAGAACTGGCATAAATGGATTTTTCTGAATTGCAGGTCCAAAGTCACTTAACCATCGATACCATTGTACGGTTTCTCTTCCTGCTTCAACCATGTCTCCATCAAAAACTGAGAAATCATAATTAATTTTACTGACTGCTTCAACAATTTTCACTCTTTCATCTCTAAACGTTCTGGAATCACCCCAAGCTATAAAATGGGCGCTTTCGCTGTTACCAGTTTTAAAGGTTAATTCTCTACACCAGGTTTCTCCATCACCTACTCTATACTTATAAATTGTATTAGATTGTAAATTTGTTAGTTCTACTGCATGCCATAATGCATCTTCTCCAGTCACTTCATTTTCTAGTACATCTTGAATTCCATATTGAACAATAGAAGATGTTTCTTCAGATGTCTTCCATGAAATAGTCATGGTTGTAAGAGTATCATTTTGCCATGATAGATGAACATAAACAGGTGGAATGTCCTTTGCATAAACGTTATTTAAACCTCCTAATAAAGGAGAAATAATTAAAATAAATGAGAAAACAAATAATTGTATCTTTTTGGATTTCATACTTGGACAATATAGCCGTTTATTTTAAAGATTATGTAGAAATGAGCCTGATTTCTATTAATTACTACCTAATTTAATTATGCTCCGAAAGAATTTGAAAATACAACTAAAGGCTGTATAAAGGAAAAAAGATAGATTGTTATTGCTCTCCTGCCATTTTAGCAGCAGCAAGTTTTCTTCTTATTCTTCTGCTTGAAACAGTTCGATTAACTGCTCTAATTCCCCAGAAAATAAGTCCAAAGACTATAGAGAAGAATCCGATTGTTAAAAATACACTAATGATATAAGGTATAGTTGTAATAGCCAATTTTTATGACACCTACATCACGAATTTATCAAACATTTTTAAACTTTAGGTTTGATATTGAAAGCACTAATCCATCTCTAATATCATTTCATTATCTTCTATCTTCAGCTGTAAAATATCAACTTCATTTTCAAGATGAAGCTTACCTGAATTATTAATCCCTCTACAAAAATATTGACTACCATTTTTTAATTTGATTTCTTTTTCAAAATAACTCAATCTACTGTTAAACAAATCAACAATATTGGAAAAATTGTTCTCAAATATTTCTACAGCTAATTTGAGAAGGGTATCAGACAGTTTATAGATGAATTGATTCATCGAAAGCTTTTGTTTGTCCTCAAATTGAAGACTAATTGATTTTTTCCTGTGTTCTTCTGCAATATCATCAACATTGGAAAATAGATTTACACCGATTCCTATCAATAGAAACAGTTTGTCTCCAGAAAGATACTCGATAAGAACCCCTCCTAGTTTTTTATTACGAAAATAGATGTCATTTGGCCATTTGGTTTTAATCTCCAATCCAGTTTCTTTTTCTAGAACTTGTTGCACAGCTATAGATGCTGCATAATGCATGAAAAGAATCTGTTGTTCTGTTGCCTGTTTTTCCAGAGGTAAAGCATAAGTTCCATAGAACCCACCTTTTGGAGAAGACCAAATATTTTTTCCTCTACCTTTACCAGATCTTTGTTCATCAGCAACTATTAGAACAGGGTGATCTAACCCTTCTTTAACAAAACTCAAAGCTTCATCCATTGTTGAGTTTACAGTTGATAAATGGATGATGTTTTTAATGAGAGTTTTGAATACCATTAGACCCGCAAATTTAGGGGTAGATTAAAAAACTTCCTTCCTTATATTCTCATGAAAGAAGATGCTTTTTTTAATTGAGTGAATACAATGAACTTTAATGTATCAGAAACCTAAGAATATTAATTATCAAAGTAACAAAAAGAAGTTTTCTAAACTCAATGAACTACGTGAAAGAAGCCATGAGGGTGGAGGACAAAAACGCGTTAAGAATCAACATCAAAAAGGCAAGTTAACAGCTAGAGAAAGAATAGAATTACTTGTCGATGAAGGATCTTTCGTAGAAATTGATTCTTTCGTTACACATCAGAATACTAAATTCGATATGTCCAAGACAAAACCATTAGGTGACGGTGTTGTTTCAGGATATGCTACAGTCGATGGACGTCCTATATATCTTTATAGCCAAGATTTCACTGTTTTTGGAGGTAGTTTAGGTAAAGCGCAAGCTAACAAGATTTGCAAAATTATGGATCTTGCAATTAAGACTGGAAACCCCGTTGTTGGTTTATTAGATTCTGGTGGTGCGAGGATTCAAGAAGGAGTAGATTCCTTAGCTGGTTATGGAGATATTTTTTATCGTAACTCTCAAGCTTCTGGGGTTATTCCACAAATATCAGTGATTTTAGGACCTTGTGCAGGAGGGGCAGTTTATTCTCCAGCATTAACAGATTTCATTATTATGAATAAAACCAATTCCTTCATGTTTGTTACTGGACCAGAAGTAGTTAAAGAGGTGACAGGTGAGGAAGTTTCATTTTATGATTTAGGAGGAAGTGAAGTTCATAGTAGTAAAACAGGTGTTTGTCATCTTGCAGGAGATAATGAAGAAGCCACATTAGAATTGACCAAAAAACTTCTTTCATATTTACCTGCTAACAATCTCGATGATCCACCTACAATCAACGTAGATCTGAAGGAATTAGATACAGTCAATTTGTCCAATTACATACCTGAGAAAGAAAACGAACCCTATGACATGAAAGCAATTATAGAGAAAGTTGCTGACCCTGATAGTTTTTTTGAGTTATTCGCTGAATGGTCCAAGAATGTCATTGTAGGTTTTGCACGATTCAATGGTACTACAACTGGAATTATCGCAAACCAACCATTATTTTTAGGTGGAGCACTTGATTTCAATGCAGCAGATAAAGCTTCAAGGTTTATTAGATTCTGTGATTCCTTTAACATTCCTCTGATTACTTTTGTAGATGTTCCTGGTTTCCTTCCTGGAATTAAACAAGAACATGAAGGAATAATTAGGCACGGAGCTAAATTGCTTTTTGCTTATTCGGAGGCAACAGTTGCCAAAATAGCAGTTATAGTAAGAAAAGCTTATGGTGGAGCTTATATCGTAATGAGCTCCAAACATTTAGGGACAGATATCAATTTAGCATGGCCAACAGCTGAAATAGCAGTAATGGGTGCGGAAAGTGCATGCAAAATCATCTACCGTTCGGATCTTAAAAGTGAAGAAAATTCAGAAGATGCATTAAAGAAATTTACCAAAGATTTCAGGGAAGAATTTGCTAATCCATACCAAGCTGCAGAATTAGGGTATATTGATAGAGTGATTTTACCTGAAGAAACAAGGAAGGAGATTGTAAACGCATTAAGCTTACTTCACAACAAGAGAGAACAGACTCCAAAAAGAAAACATGGAATCCCTCCTGTATAAGGTGATATAATGAAAACAATTGAACAAATAAAGAAAGAACTTGTAATACAATATCCTATATGGGGATATTCACCTAGGGGAATAGATAATCCAAATTTATCAATAGCCATTTCATCGAAAGGTGGAGTTGGTTTAATTGATCTTGAAGGTTTAACAGAAATAAAAACTAAAAAGATTATTCTCAAATGCATTAAGGAGATTCCAACAGATAAACAATGGGGAGTAAAAGTATTAAACGAAAAACAGCTGAAGTGGTTAAGTGACTTCGATTTTATCCCAATTATCATTATCTCTTCTAGCTTTGAAAACTATTCAAAGGTGGATGAAAAACCAAGATACAGTTGGGTAATTGCAGAAGTTAATAATCTCACTGAAGCACGCGAAAAAGCATCACATGTAGACTTCTTCTTAGTAAAAGGAATAGAATCTGGAGGAAAAGTAGGAGAAAAATCCTCTTTCATATTAATTCAAGAATTTTATGATTCTGGTTATCCATTTCTAATTCAAGGTGGGTTTGGATATTATAACATTGTAGGAGCTTTTATAGGAGGAGCTCTTGGTGTTGTTCTTGAGGGACAGCTGTATCTTCTTCCTGAATGTCCTTTAGATGATCAAACAAAGGACTACCTTGCTAGCCTTGATGAAAATGATACATATCTTGTCGGTGAAGAATTAGATTTCAAATACCGGTTAATGGGAAAAATTGCTAACCAGTCTATTAGAAATTTTAAGGATCTATCTAAACAAGGTGAACAAAGAGAAAATATTTTACAAACAGTAGAAAATCTAGCAAAAGAGTCTCTTTTCTTTGCTGATGAAAATGTTAAGAATACACTCCTACCTTTAGGTGTTGCAGTTTGTTTTGCTAAATTCATAAAATCTGAATTTTCCAATTTGACTTCATTTCTAGAAGGTATATCAGTTCTTATGAGAGAACAATTGAATACTGTTTCAAAAGAGTGGCCATTTGCTGAAAATAGTGAATTTGCACGAAGTATAGGGGTTCAATTCCCTATTATTCAAGGACCTATGGCAAATATAACTGATTATCCAAGTTTTGGTAAGGAAGTTTTAGCTAAAGGAGCGTTGCCAGTATTTGCACTAGGTGGATTACTGAAAGAAGAAGCCGAAACAATGTTCCAAGAAATTCAGAAAACCTTTGAACCCAAGGATGTTTATGGTGGAGGTATAATTGGTTTAGAGGTGATAAAGGAAAGAAGGGAGGATCATATTGCTTTACTTCAAAAATACAAATCTCCGATTTGCTTGATTGCAGCTGGTTCAGTCCAGCTTGCTAGAAGAATCCAAGCACTTGGTTTCAAAACACTATTTCATGCACCAGCTGTGGCTTTATTTAAAGATGCATTGGATAATAATATTGAATATCTAATATTAGAAGGAAATGAATGTGGTGGTCATATTGGTAATCAAACTTCGTTTATTTTATGGGAGAGCATTCTACAATATCTTGATACCATTAAAGATAAGGTAACCAAAAAAGTAAATGTCATTTTTGCAGGAGGAATTGCTGATGAAGTAGCCTCAGCTATGCTTTCTGGGATGATTGGTTCTCATCTATCAATTATTTCTCCAGGTATCCAAATGGGTACTGGATATATGTTTACAGAAGAGATTGTAGAAACTCAAGCACTAAGTCAATTCTATCAAGAAAAATTACTTAATTCTACTCAGACTAAAGTAATTGGTTCAACAGTAAATACGCGTGCAAGAACTGTACTAACAAAATTTGTTCAAGATACTCTGGAACATGAACAAGAAAGATTGAGAAAAGGTTTACCAATTAGAGAAAGAAAAGAATTGTATGAGAAGGATAACCTAGGAGCTTTAAGGATAGCAGCTAAAGGAGAAATGTGGAATAATGACCATGTGCCAGGTGGAGACACAACACAGTTTGTTCCTATTTCAACAGATGTTCAACAAGAATCTGGAGTTTTCATGACAGGTGAAATAATAGGGAGAAAAAGGAATGTTTACAGAATAGAGGATTTGCATTTTGATGTAGTTCAAAATGGAGAGTCCTTCTTAGAAAACCAAATACAAAAAATAGAACCATTAATTGCAGTTCCTTCAGTTGAAGATGAAAAATTGGTTAGCAAGATTGAACTGTCAACAAAAAGCAAAGTTGCAATCATAGGATTAGGTTGTGTTTTTCCCGATGCCCTGAATATTGATCAATATTGGAAGAACATTTTGAATAAAAGATATTCAATAACTGAGATATCAAAAGATAGGTGGAATCCAAAATTATACTTCGATTCTGATAGAACTATCGAAGGTAAAACATACTCAAAAGTTGGTGCATTCATAAAGGGCTTTAAATTCAATTCAATTCAATACAGAATTCCTCCAAAGGTAGCAGAAAAAATGGATGATGTTCAGAAATGGTCTTTAGAAGCAACAAAACAAGCTTTGGAAGATGCTAGTCTCCCCACTGATGGTAAAACCAGAATAAATATGGCAATAATCATAGGGAATTCACTTGGAGGAGAAATTCAAAGATATACTAATCGAAGAATCTTCTTCCCTGAAATTGAAGAGGAAATTAAGAATAACAAAATTTTCCAAAAATTATCTGTTTCTGAACAAGAAAAATTCATTCAGAGCTTAACTGAATCATATTCTCACAAATATCCTGCTGTAACAGAAGATTCCATGCCAGGAGAACTGTCTAATGTCATTGCTGGAAGAATTGCTAATGTTTTCAATTTAACTGGAAAATCGATGACCACTGATGCTGCATGTGCATCAAGCATAGCAGCATTAGATACTGCAATGGCCTCTCTTAATTCTAAAGATTATGATATTGCCTTAGTAGGTGGAGCAGATAGATCTATGGATGCTTCTACTTATATAAAATTCAGTAAAATTGGAGCTCTTTCTGGAATAGGTAGCAGACCTTTTGATGAGAAAGCAGATGGTTTTGTCATGGGTGAAGGAGCTGGTTTTATAGTTATTAAACGATTAGAAGATGCTATTAAGGATGGTGATAGAATTTATGCGACAGTATCGTCTATAGGTGCATCTTCAGATGGAAAAGGAAAGGGAATAACAGCTCCAAATCCTGAAGGACAGAAACAAGCTATTACTATGGCTTTGGAAAAAGCTAATCTGAATGTAAACGATGTCCAATATATTGAAGCTCATGGAACCTCAACTATCGTTGGGGATGCTGTTGAATTGAAAGTTCTTGAAGATGTTTTTGAAAACAGAAATAGGGATAAGAAACTTGCAGTAGGTTCTGTAAAAAGTCAAATTGGACATCTCAAAAGTGCTGCAGGAATCGCATCGATAATTAAAATCACACTTTCTCTTCACAATAAAATATTACCTCCAACTGTTAATGTAGAAACATTGAACCCAAAGATAAACTGGAAACAATCTCCAGTATATATTAATTCTGAAACAAACGAATGGAAAGTAGATAATAATGAAGTGAGGAGAGCTGGTGCATCAGCATTCGGATTTGGAGGTACAAATTATCATGCGATTATAGAGGAATATGATAAGGATAAAATAATATATTTATCAGAAGCACCATTAGAAAAATCTGTTTTGACTCCAACCTCTCTTCTTGAAACTCAAGTTAGAAAAAAGGAGGAAGAACAACAAGTATGTTTTATGTATACTGGACAAGGAAGCCAATATATTGGTATGATGGAAGCCTTAAGCAAACACTCGAACATAATTTCAGAGACATTAGAATCTGCTGAAAAAGTGTGGGATAATTATTATTCGATCGGTTTTAAAGAAATTCTATTTGGTTCACCTAGTTTAACAAAAGAAGCTAATAATCAAAGATTGACAAACACTAAGTTTACTCAACCTGCTTTATTTATTGTTGAAATCGCACTCACTCGATATCTAGAAGAAAAAGGTATTAAACCAGATTTTGTTGCAGGGCACAGTCTAGGTGAATATTCAGCTTTGGTTGTAGCTGGTGTTCTTTCATTCAAGGACGGGTTCAAGTCTGTAATAGCAAGAGGGCAAGCTATGTGTTGTGCAGGAAGTAACACGGAAGGTTCGATGGCTGCTGTACTTGCAACAAGGCACAAAGTAAAGGATATTGTTGAAAAAGTAAAAAATCATTATGTTACAATAGCAAATATCAACTCTCTTTCTCAAACAGTTATTTCAGGGGATGATGAGGGCATAGATGAAGCCATTGAACTAGCAAAAGAAGAAGGGATAACTGCTAAGAAACTAAGAGTATCTACAGCTTT
>JAUWPI010000120.1 GCA_030611665.1 Candidatus Heimdallarchaeota archaeon
GATACAAATTCTCTTATTTCGAAAGTTTTTTCCTCAATTCGCGAGAAATTTGCTAAACCAAAGACTAATTCAAAGCACTAATTCTTTTTGTTCTACAAAAAAGATAAACAACTTCAAAGTTCTAAAATTATAAGGTGATATTAATGGACGTTAAGAGATGTTGGGGAGATAAAAGTGAGATTTCAAGAGCTTATCACGATAAGGAATGGGGAACTCCTGTTCATGATGATCAAGTTCTTTTTGAATTTATAATCTTAGAAGGAGCACAAGCTGGATTGAATTGGAATACCATCCTCAACAAAAGGGAGAATTATAGAAAAGCTCTAGACAATTTTGACTTTAACAAAGTAGCAAAATATGGGGAAAAGGACATTGAGAGACTATTGAATGATGAGGGCATTGTTAGAAACAAGTTGAAGGTACGTTCAGCTGTTCAAAATGCAAAAGCCTTCATAGCCATTCGAGAAGAATTTGGTTCCTTCGACAAATATCTCTGGGCTTTTGTTGACAACAAACCAATAAATAATGGCTTTAAAACCTGGAAAGAAGTGCCAGCTAAAACTGAACTTTCTGATAAGATTTCAAAAGATTTGAAGAAAAGAGGAATGAATTTCGTAGGTAGCACAATAATCTATGCGTTCATGCAGGCTGTAGGCATTGTAAACGATCATATGACTTCATGTTTCAAGTATGAGGAAATTGCTTCGAAAAATGTTGATTGAAGCCAATTCTTTTATTTTACTATAATGAATCTTATTCTATGGAATACGTAAGATTAGGCACTACAGGAATAAAAATCGCGCCCATTATTTTGGGAACGATGCAGATGGGATGGAGAGTAGAAGAGGAAGAATCTTTCAAAATCATGGATAGGGCTCTAGAATTAGGTATCAATTGTTTTGATACAGCTGATGTTTACAGTTACTGGGCAGATAATAGTTATCCAGGAAAAACAGAAGAGATAATTGGACGTTGGTTGAAAGATAGGGAAACCAGGACTGATTTGATTCTCGCAACCAAACTTCGTGGTGTGATGTCAGACGATATTAATGATCGAGGATTATCTAGAAGACATGTACATCAGGCAATTGCAGCGAGCCTAAAAAGGCTGCAAACTGACTGGGTAGATCTATACCAAATTCATAGTTTTGACGATGATACTTCTATAGAAGAAACTCTACACGCTCTCAATTTACTTGTTGACAAAGGTGTTGTCAATTATCTTGGTGCTTCTAATATTCATCCATGGATGCTAGTAGAATCATTTTGGATTAGTGAAAAGAACGGATATGCTCGTTTCGAAACAGTTCAACCTCCATACAGTATTGTTCGAAGAATGCTTGTTGAACATCAAATGTATCACGTGATCAAGAAATATGGTCTGGGAGTTATACCTTACAGCCCATTAGCAGGAGGTTTCTTAACTGATAGATACTCCAGAGACGGTGCTCTACCTGATACACCTAGAAGTGAAGGCGCACAGAAAAGATATTTCTCTGAAAAGAGATGGAAAATACATGAAACAGTAAAAGAGATTGCTGATTCTAAAGAAGTTAAAATGACTCAAGTAGCTCTTGCATGGATTATAGCAAAGGATTTCATTACAGCACCGATTATTGGAGCAAATAGTGTAGAACAATTAGAAGAAAATGTTGGCGCTTTAGAAGTAAAATTAGATGAGGACGAAATTAAAAGATTAGACGAAGTATCTGATTGGGTACAAGATTACGAAACACTCAGGTAGCCTTAATCTATTTCTTCAATTTTTTCTACTTCTCCCCCGATATCCAACCCAGCATTTCTGCCTTTGTCTTCAAAAACTACTTTTTCCTTATTTTCAATTATTTCTATTAGTTTTACATGGAGTTCAGCTGTTATGCTCTCTAAGATTCTTCCAGTCATTGATCCTTCTTTGGGAGAAAGTAAGTCTACTCCCTCTGCTCTATGTGCATCTACCTCAAGTCTATATTTCTTATCGCTAAAATGAACAGTAATTATATTTTCTCTGATCTTCAATTTTGTTAGTTTTGCTCCTGTATATGTAGCAAATTTGTACAACTTCCCATTATTCAAAAAACCTACAATAAAACCATCGAAAGAACTTCCTAGCCAAGGTATGTTGGCTAACGAAACCATGATTGAAGTGCCCTCTACTGAGAAGTGATTTGATTGCATCCACAAGTAATAACTTGGAAAACTCTTACCATAATCCTTCTCAATGTATCCTCTTCCGTTAGTAAAATCAACAATTTTTCCATTAATCTCTAATTTTCCCGTAAGTTGATGATCAAAACTAAGGACGCCATGGTAACATTCCATTAGGGGTACAAACCTATAGGGACCCATAGCGCCTGGATTGAATAATGTTATAGGCCAAGGAGCAAGCTCACCAATTTCGACTGTCCCTTTAACATGAATGTCTTCGGAATCAATATCTAAAGTGAATTTTTTGGAAGTGAATATATTGGCACCTATCCTTACTTCAAAGAGTTTCTTTGAATATTGGAATTCTGAAATACCGTATTTTACATTATACATAAAAGCTTTTTTACCATCAAAAAATTGTATAAAGCAATGTGCTTCTCCATTTTTTTCAAAGGAAACACCAGGAATGATTGCAAAAACAAACTTCTCCTCTTCATCTACAATCTTGAAGTACCAACCTTCAAAATATTTTTTCATCTTCTTTTTACCTTGATATACTTGGGGTCTCCAGATTTTTTTAGATCTAAACAATTAATCATATCCTTGTAATATATTTTCCTTGGTGCTTTTATTGTTTTATGCATAACAAAACTGAGGGTGGACGCTCAGTTGGTGGAATGAGGTTATTACACGTTAGAGCGAGTGCCATGTAATCATCAAAAGGTGAAAATATTGATAGAAAGAAGTGATAGAAGAAGAATCGCAAAAATAGAGAAAGATTGGAAATACCAGTTAGTGGTTAAGAAAGAACAGATGAAATGTTACGGGCACTACAATTGTCAAATGATTATCCACTAAACTTTAAATTCTCCTTTTTCTTTTTCATACTGATAACGTTTGAATATAAACAACTTGAAAGCTCCAATAAGAATAGGGATTGATACCGGTGGAACTTTTACTGATTATGTTATTGTCTCTAATACTGGTGAGATTTATGCATGGAAAGTTCCAACAACTCCAGCAGATCCAAGTATAGGGATAATTGAGGGATTAAAGGAAGTAATGAAAACATTCCATTTTCAAGCAGGAGATATCGATTTAATTGTTCATGGAACAACAATCGGAACTAATGCCTTTTTAGAGGATAAGTGTCCCCCCGTAGCATTTGTTACAACAAAAGGTTTTCAAGATATTGTAGAAATAGGTCGCCAACAGCGATCTGAACTTTACAACTTCAAATTTGGAGAGAAATATCCTATTTCGTTTTCAAAGGATATTTTGTTTGAGGTGGATGAAAGGTTAGATAGAGATGGTAAAGTTATTAGACCACTTGACATGTCTAATTTAGATACTCTAGTCTCTGAGCTAAAAACAAATTCAATCCAAACAGTAGCTGTATCACTGTTATTCTCTTTTCTTAACCCTCAGAATGAGAAATCTATCTCATCATATTTCAAAGATAAGAACTTTCAAGTCTTTCCTTCACACGAGATTAGCCCTCAAATAAAGGAATATGAGAGAGCTGTAACCACTCTAGTAAATGCTAAAGTTAGTCCCGTTGTACACACTTATTTGCGTAAATTAGAGAAACAATTGAAGGAAATAGATGTTAAAGCGCCACTATTAATTATGCAATCCAACACAGGAATGGCAGATGTGAAAACAATCGGAAGGTCAGGCATTCAAACTCTTTATTCTGGTTTAGCAGGAGGGGTATTAGCAGCTGCTGATAGTTTAAAACACCTGAACAGAACAAATTTAGTTTCGTTAGATATTGGGGGAACGTCAACAGATGTATCTGCTTTAATAGACCAACCGATAATATTGAGATCAAGGAATTTTGGTGGTTTTCCTCTTATTGCAAGCATGGTTGATGTTGAAACAATTGGAAGTGGAGGAGGTTCTATTGCCAAATTTAAGGATGGATTATTGTCTGTTGGACCAGAATCACAAGGAGCAAATCCAGGTCCAGCATGTTACTCATTAGGGGGAGAAAAAGTGACATTAACTGATGCAAACCTGTTTCTCGGTTATGTTCATGAAGACAATTTCGCTGGAAATATGAACATTGATAATGGAAAATCGAAGTTCTATCTAAAGAAATTACTAGATGAAATTATTTCTTCTACATACTCACTCGAAATAGAATCAGTAGATGAATTAGCACTTTCAATAAGGAAGATTCTTAACAATAATATTGCAAACGCAATACGAGTGGTAACCATTCAAAGAGGTCTAGATCCAAGAGATTTCGCTCTATTAGGATTTGGAGGAGCAGGACCTTTGCAATCTTGGGAAATAGCTAAAGAATTAGAAATGGGTGGAGTTATTATTCCTCCTTATCCTGGTGTATGGTCAGCTTTTGGTCTTGTAAGTTCTGATATTAAACATGAGGTGACACAATCATATCTTCAAGCAACAAACGAAGTAAGCTTTATGGATATAAACAAGAGATTGTTAGATATTAAAGAGAGATTAGCTAAAGTATTGGCAAAAGAAGATGTTGAAGAAGAACAAAGAGCCTTCAACTACTCTGTTGATATGCGCTACATGGGTCAATCTGATTCATTAACAATCGCATCATCATACCCTTTAAGCAAACCAACCTTAGATGAATTAGTAGAGAACTTCCATTCTCTGCACAATCAAAACTATTCTTGGTTTGATAGAGATTTAACTGTAGAACTTGTAAATATATCAGTTGAAGCAGTTGGATATGTTCCAAGAATAACAATGACAAAACTTCCTGTTGGGACAGATAGACCTCCTGAAGAAGCGAATAAAACTAGTCGAAAGGTAAACTTTGATGATAGTTGGTTAGATACACCAGTATACAACAAAGCGCTTTTGTTAAGTGGTAATGTTGTTGAAGGACCTTGTATTATTGACCAATTGGATACAACAACAGTTATTCCTCCAAAGGTTTATGGGAAGATAAATTCCTTAGGATATATCATAATGGAGGAGAAGAAATGAGTTCCAAATTTAGTCTTATAGAAGCTCAAGTAATTAATCAATCATTGAAAAACGTAGCATTGGAAACAGGCATAGTTCTACAAAGATCAGCTTTTTCTCCTAATATAAAAGATAGATTGGATTTTTCAAGTGCGGTTATGGATCAGTATGGTCGTTTAATAGCTCAAGCAGAGCACATCCCAGTTCACTTAGGCGCCATGCCGGAAGGAGTTAAAGCAATAATCGCTCATTTCGGTGAAGAGAACATCCTTGATGGGGATATCTACATATCTAACAATCCTTATCTTGGAGGCACTCATCTTCCAGATATCTCTGTTGTAAAACCTATTTTCTTTGAAAAGCAGATTGTAGGATATATTGCAAATAGATGTCATCATGCTGATGTTGGAGGAATAGTCCCAGGCTCAATGCCAAGTGGTAAGTATACTTTGGAAGAAGAAGGGTATGTAATCGATCCAACAATTCTGGAAAGAAATGGAACTTTAAACCAATCTTGGTTCAATGAGTTCTTAGATAACATAAGGGTCCCTGATGAGAGAAAAGGAGACATTCAAGCACAATTAGCCTCTACCAAAATAGGAGAAAGGAAGTTCCACGCTCTACTTAAGAAGTATTCATTAAGCAGAGTTCAACAAATTATAGATTTTCTTAATGAACGTTCAAAAAAAGCCTCTCTTGAACTAGTAAAGAGGATACCAGAAAATAAAAGGGTTACTTATACTGATTACATGGATGACGATGGAGTTAATGATAAGTCGATAGCAATAACTGCTGAAGTAGAAAGAAAAGGTGATCAAATTATCGTCGACTATTCTAGAACAGATTCACAGGTTGATGGAAATATTAATGCTCCCTATGCTGTTACCCTGTCAGCAACATATTACATTATCAGGTGTTTAATTTCCACAGAATATGCGACCAATTATGGTTTATATGAACCCTTACGCATCATAACAAAGAAAGGAACATTAGTTGATCCATTACCACCTGCTGGTGTAGCTGCAGGAAATGTTGAAACCAGTCAAAGAATTACTGATGTTATGCTAGGTGCATTCTCACAATTTTTCCCTGATGAGGTACCAGCTGCTAGTAGTGGCACTATGAATAATACGATTATTGGGGGATTGAAACCCAATGGAGAGATGTTCACTTATTATGAAACAATTGCTGGTGGTATAGGTGCAGCTAAGAATTATTCTCCACCAAACGCTAAACATAGCCACATGACAAACACAAGAAACACATCGATTGAAGTGCTAGAAAGGTATTATCCGTTGAGAATTGAGGAATATTCAATTATACCTGGAACTGGTGGTTCAGGAAAATGGTGTGGAAGTAATTCAATACGTCGTTCAATCAGACTGTTAACAAGTGAAGCTGTTTTGTCTATTCAAAGTGAAAGAAGAAAACACGCACCCTTTGGATTATTTGGGGGAATGGACGGGGCAAAAGGGAAGAACATTCTTGAGACAAAAGAAGAAACAATTTATCTTCCTTCAAAGATTACTAGAAAAATCAAATACGGTGATAAAGTAATTATAGAAACTCCTGGTGGAGGAGGATATGAACATAAATAAGGTTTGGAGTTAATTTCCTACCCAAAATTATTTCTCCCATTACTTTTTTAGTGATACACTTTGTAATATTTCCGTATTATCGACGTAAGGGCTATTTTGTCAGAACGCACTTTTACAGCTATTTAAGAGCTCTCTACTGAGAAATGGATTCATAGTTATGTAACCCCCAAAAAGTTTAGATATAATAACTGTGGATGTCGTTTATGGACGATGTTGATTCATTAGTCGCCATCAACTATGATGGACAAAATAATTCTATTGCTATAATTACTCTTAATCGGCAGAAGACTCTTAATACTCTGAATGAAGCAATGCTTATCCAACTGAAAGGTGCACTAACAACATTGGATAAAGATAGAAATGTAAGAGTGGCGATCATTGTTGCTGAAGGCAGAAGCTGGTGTGCTGGTGCAGACCTGAAATGGATGGGATCTTTTGGTGAGGAAGCAAGTAAACTAATTAACTATGGGCAAGAAGTTTTTACCTTAATAGAGAAAGCTCACTTTCCTGTCATCGCGGCAATAAATGGTTATGCTCTCGGAGGAGGAATGGAGCTTGCTTTAGCTTGTGATATACGTATCGCATCAGAAAAAGCATTGTTTGGTCAACCAGAAACAACTGTTGGTTTAAATCCCGGTTGGGGTGCAACTTATCGTTTACCAAAAACAGTTGGTCTAGGCATAGCTAAAGAACTGATACTAACAGGTAGAAAATTTCCCGTTGATGAAGCTCTTAAGATTGGTTTGATAAGTGCAATCTATCCCCATGAGCAGTTAAGGGACAAAGCTATTGAGTTAGCAGAACAAATTGCTAGTAATGCTCCTATAGCTGTTCAAGAAGCTAAGAGAGCCATTAACAAGGGTTTGAATGTTAGTTTAGAAGAGGGGCATAAAGCAGAAGTTGAAGGATCAAAGATTTGTTTCGAGACAGAAGATATCAGAGAAGGAATAGCAGCGATATTTGAGAAACGAAAACCGGAATTCAAAGGTAAATAGTCTTTAAGGAATGAACTGAATAGTCATGAGCAAAGTAACACACGCAGAAGAAGAATATCTAGAAACTTTCTTCTGGTTCCTAGAAAACGGAAATCGACATGTTAAAACAAACCAAATTGCTGAGATGATGAATGTTGATCCAGGAACAGTTACTTCAATGTTAAAAAAATTATCAAAGAAAGAGTTGATCGACTATAAACCATACTACGGTGCTAAGTTAACAGCTAAGGGAGAAAAAGTTGCAATTAAAGTTGTGAGAAAACATAGGCTATCGGAAAGCTTTCTTGAGTGGCTAGGTCTTCCATGGTCAAAAATACATGAGGAAGCTTGTAAGTGGGAGCACATTCTTACAGACGAGATAGCGATGATGATAGAAGAGAAAATCAAACCAATCAGAACTCCTTACGGTGCCTTTATCCCTAGAAATGATGGTACAACCTCGATAATTCCAGAAAGCAAACCTCTAGCGCTTTATCAAGCAGGACAAACTATCGAGATAACAGAGATAATCGAAAGAGCGATAGCAAGACATTTCCCACAAGAAGCGACCTTGCAGGAAATATATGTTGAACTAGAACAAAAAGGGTTGAAGCCAGAGCAAAAATTGGTAATATTAGCCGTAAAAGAAAGAGAAGATGTCCAGATAGAAAAATGGTCTTTACATTATGATCTGGATATGAAACTGAAAAATAGCGATGGAAAGATAATAGAGGTTCCATACTATCTCGTGAATATGATATTAGCAAAAGAAATTAGGTAAAAGAAAATAATTACCATCTAATCGCATTTCTTCCTAATCGCTTTTATGCCTACCTTCTTTTATCCCATATTACAAAGAAAACGATTAATCCTATTACTAAAGCGGCAAAAATACTCCATTGAATTACAGCCATTGCAGTAGTATTAACGCCAGGATCTGCTGTGATAATAGCCGCATCAGCAATGAAAATAACACTTGCAAGATAAGCAGCAATTATTATGATTTTAGTTGTGGTTGTAACTTCATCCCCTTTGTTTTTCCTTTTTCTTCTAATGATTACGAAACCTATACCAGCTGCAACAAAGAAACCGCATCCTATAGCAATGGCGCTTGCAGACAATAAAACAGCATTCTCGATAAATAAAGATACAACGAAGGCAACAACTCCGCCAATCATTATACCTATGGCAGGATAGATATACCAGTTGTATTCTTCAGGAACACTCACAGGAGACATAAATCTAATTTTAGTTCATAACATATAAACTCTTTTGGAAATCTAGATTCATCATAAACCAACTAACATTATGAGGGGCTGAACATGAAAACTGTATCAGGAGAAG
Source organism: Candidatus Heimdallarchaeota archaeon (assembly GCA_030611665.1). Classification (GTDB taxonomy): domain Archaea; phylum Asgardarchaeota; class Heimdallarchaeia; order Heimdallarchaeales; family Heimdallarchaeaceae; genus UBA460. The sequence goes on from JAUWPI010000120.1 coordinate 9,017, forward strand.
AAGGGCACTAGAAACGTTCCATAATAAGAAAGCGAAATCTCACGCATATTCTTTATTCTAATTTTGCCATGTTAAATTGCTTTTCTATCTTTCTTTAGTTTTCTAATAACATAGTAATATATTCCACCGTAAATTGGTATAACTAAAAGGAACATAAAATACCAATAATTACTATTATCAAAACCAATGGGTTCCTCAGGAGGTATAATTGGTGGATATTCTGGGGGTTCCGAAAGGGGATAGAGATCTGAAGAAAAGGCGAAACCTGCAATATCATAACGGATTGTTCCA
>JAUWPI010000065.1 GCA_030611665.1 Candidatus Heimdallarchaeota archaeon
GAAGCGAAAAGAGTTGATCTAGACTATTAACACTTTTTCGATGTCAGTAAAATTGAATATTTCTCTTTCACTCCCACAATATTTAAATTTTTGATAACTCATCATCTTATCTATGGAAGATGTAATTATTCTTAATCTGGGTTTTAATAAACTTCAACTTCTTAAGGGAAAAGATGGATATATACAGATGGATGCTGGGTATAGATGGGATATCAAAAGATATCTTAAATTGTTGAAAAAAAATAATATTAAACCAGATGAAATTAAACTTATCATTGTCAACCATGCCCACGCTGATCATGCTGGTGGATTAAAAAAATTGAAAAAAATCACTAACGCTAAAATTCTTGTTCACGAAGAGGATGCTGATTATATACGAAAAGGAGTCTCATCTAAAGTTGCACCACGTACTTTATTGACAAAAATCTTAGAATGGACAATGCCAGAATCATTCAAAAACTATGATCCAATTGAACCAGATATTGTCATCAAAGATAATTATTCACTGGAAGACTTTGGTGTTAAAGCAAAGGTTATTCACACACCTGGACACACCGCAGGCACGATATCCTTGATAACAGAAAAAGGCACGGCATTCATTGGTTGTTGCGCACAAGGTTTCCCACTCAGATTATTCCCAGGACCACCTTCAGTAGCTCAAGATATAGATCTTGTTTATACAAGTTGGCAAAGAATAATTGATGAAGGAGCAACAGAAGCATTCATTTCTCATGGAAAATCAATAAGTGTTCTTAAAATGAAGAAAATTCTGAAGAAAAGAAAATAGTAGCCATATGAAAATTAAGGTTTGTTATCTTACTTCACTGTACGACAAAATGAATATCTATTGACACTTATTCATCTATTCTCTTTTTCTATTAATTAAAATCGCAGCAATTAGGATTGTTGAACTTATCATCCCAATAGCAAAGCCGTTAGAAGTATTTACTTCTTCTATTTCCCCAGCACTAAAGTAGAAATCACCAGTAAGAGGTTCAACTATATTCTCCATACTTAGAAAATCTTGACTATCTGGTATAATTATAAAAGTTTCATTCAAGAAAATTATTTGTATGTGATAACCAATTGTTGCATTTACTTCTTGGGTGAAAACATATTCAGCACTGAAAGTGTTACCTACTTTTACCATCATGATTGGTGCGGGATCACATTTGAATACAGGAGAAAGTTCACATACTAAAAGTCGGAGAGCATCTACTTCACTTGAATCGTAAAATTCTACTGTAACGGTCATATTTTGTTCAACTAATAGAGGATTAGGAGAATGCTCTATACTTGTTATTCCATAATCCGCTGAAGCGTAAGTCGGTTGAAAACTTGAAAAAATAAGTATTCCAAAAAGAAATGTTAGAGTTATTATTGTTGTTTTTTTCATTTTATACAATTCCCAAAATAAATTCAATAATTAGGTATATACCTACGATTATCATTATTACTCCACTTGCTATTTTGATGATTTTTGTAGCTGACTTCATTTTCTGCACAATAACATCTTTTGAAGATATAATTAGTAGAGTTACTCCTACCATTAACAGAATTATTGGAAGTGCAAATGCTAGATAAGCAAAGATCATTTCCAGAACAGTTTCTAGAGATGCAACTTGTAAGCTAAATCCTAAAAATATAGGGGCATTACATCCAAGAGAAGCTATTCCATATCCTAGACCATAAAGGAAAGTGCTCCCTAAAAGCTGTAGTAGTGTAGGATCTTTCTCTTCTCCGCTTATCTTAATTTGTTGCTTTCTCAAACCTCCTAATATTCGTGAGAATGATAATTCAAAATTAGTAAACATTAATGCCCCAAAAATGATGAATATTCCTCCAATTACTGGGAGTACATAAACAATATATGGGAGAATTACACTTCCAGTTGCAGTTATTATTATCCCTAGGATCAAATAACTCACAAGTATCCCTATTCCTCCACTTAAGCCTATGATAGGATAGAGAACATATTTGCTTAGCTTTTTCCTTTTCTCTTCTACTAGCTCTTCTTCATCTTCTTCCTTTGTTGCTGCATTAAGTCCCAAAATATGCGCAATGTATCCTGGTAGTAATGGAAAAGCACATGGTGAAAAGAAAGATGTTATAGCAACTATTATAGCAAATCCAATAATGAAGCCTTGATAGCTAGTTATTGGTACTCCTTCACCTTCTCCCTCAATTGCTTTAATGCTCTCTTCTTTCAAAGTATCAAAAGTTACAACACCCTCATTTGCATAAGTAATTCTTCCCTCTCCATCTACTATAACTATTGTTGGAAGAGATACAACACCATACTCCTCCATCATCCCTGCAGGAGCTTTTGCTACACTCCATGTCATATTGTGTTCAATAGCATAATCTGAGAGTTGTTGGTCGGTTGTGAAATGATCTGTTTCAATAGAAATCACTTCTATTTTTCCAGTAAGATTTGCATCTACAAGCAAGTCAATAAATCTTGGGTACATCTCTTTACAAGGAATACAAGTCACACTCATGAAATCTATAACTAGAGTCTTTGGTTGGAATGAAGTGATGTTAAACTCATCACTATTTGTGTCAATTAGTGTATAATCTGGAGCTACAATTGTTTGCTTGCTAACAGATTGTATAATGAAGTAAGCACCAACTCCTCCACCAATAATGAGAATGGAGATTATTAGAATTATGACTTGATTCTTTTTCACGTTTCAGCAGATTATTACTACTTTATAAATATTAAGAAAAAACGAACATTAAAAATAAAGAAAGGAGAAGAAAGAATTATCTTTTTCGTTTCTTGAAAGCTAGTCCAACTACTAAAATTGTACTTAGTATTAGACCGACTGTAACGAAGGAAGATTCAGCTACTTGTTCTTCTATATCTACTTCCACTAGGGCAATATTCCCAGCAACATCAATGATTTCTATTTTGAGTGAATATTCTGTTGGATCTCCATCTACATAATAAATACTAAAAATAGTCGCTTTCATGTGAGTGGCATTATATTCAGAAAACATTGCTGTTTTTTTCAAATCTGTACCTTTGTATAAGTGTACGCTTGCTTCAACAATGAGCAAATCTTCTGTAACTTCTATGAATGTTTCAATATTAAATTTACTGTCATCTATTTGTGTAACATTGTAGAAGTAATAATTGATTATTGGAGCAGCTGTATCAGTATAAGTTGCTAGTACCAAAGAGGTGGTTTCTGTATCAGAATTTTCATAAAAATCATTTACGCTGATTTTAACATCAACAGAACTGTAACCATAAAGATGTAAACGATCTAAACTGACATTCTGACTTATAAGCTGGTATCCTTCTTTATTCTTGAGGGTCAATTCATATTCTTTTGTGCTGTCACCATTATCAACTATCAGAACAGCTTCAGTTGCTTCTCTATCATCTGTTACATTAGCATATACAGAAATTTCTGGATACATAATAGAAAATTCAGTATCGGTTCCAATTATCATTGTTTCAATTACAGGATCAACAGTATCAGCTGGAAAAACAGCTTTTAATTCTCCCAAGAATATTTCTCTGTATTCTACTGCATAACCGACTTGACTCCAAGCAATCTTTCCATCAGGTTTTACAACAAAAAATGTTGGAATTCCAGAAACTCCAAAATCATCAAGAATTGTACCACTAGCATTAAATGATACAACCCAATCCATGTCTTTGCTCTTTCTGTAGGATTGAACTAATTCTAAAGAATCACTTCCACTTTCATCAATCGAGATCATAGTAACTACATCTTGAGGCCAGATGTTGAATATATCTTGAAGGAAGGGTAATGATGCTTCACAAGGACCACACCAAGTAGCCCATGTATCGATGAATACAGTTTTTCCTTCTGATAGAAGAGTACTAAGAATTTAAGAGACGTTAGTATCAACATCAGAAACAGTAAAATCAGGTGCGCTTTGACCTGGTTGAAGTTCATTAATAGATTGTTCAATTACAGGCAGATTAGGAGCATACGTTGCTATTGCATTGTTTCCTAATAATACAGGTAATAAAATGGATAAAAATAATAAGGTGGAAAATATTCTTTTCATGTCAATTTTTCTTAAGCAGTAATATTTCAAGTTTTCCTAAAAGAATAGATTCATTTTTCATTTGTAAGTTTGTTTAATTATACAAATGTCGAAAGATAAAATTATGAAAAAAGAAAGCTCAACCTATTTTTTTAGCCTTAAATTAACGATTACTATGAAAGTATGTCAAATAAGTCTGTCTTGTTAAAAACGCTGATTTTAAATAATTTGATTACTAAATAATAGTGACTGTGAGTTAATATTTTATGACTCACAGTCTTCCCTCCCTCCTTATCTTGAAAGCCTAATGAATGTTACTAGTTGATCTAAAACTTCTTCATCAGGTTGATGATTTATTCTCCACAGATCATCAATTTTCATTTCATAAAGAGCTAAAATTTGAGAAAGAACACGTTCTCTTACACATAAAAGAATGAACTTGTCTCCAAAGTTGTTAATTGAGTTTAATAATGTCTTTACAGGTTCGTATAGACATTTTTTCTTGCTTTCGAGAATTCCAATTTCATCAATAATTATAATTTCCTTATCCTTCGATTCTATTATTGCATTGGAAGCAAAGTTAATTGCCTTGTCTGAAATGAGAAAATCCCCTATTGTGATTCCTTGTTCATCATCACTCTCAGAGAAATTTCTTTCGTTCCCATTTCTTAAATCAACAAATTTTCTTTTTTCTTGCCCTAAGGTGATAACTCCACCTATAGAAAATTCTTCTTTCAAAGCAAGATATATTTTTTCCAAAAGGGTAGATTTTCCAATTTTTGTTGGACCACTCATTACAACAAGCAAGAGCTACATTCAACTCGTCTATTTATTTGTTATAGATAACTTCCTTCCAGGATTCGAGTATATGAACAAATCCTTTAGCTCCAGCATCAACAACGTTTGCCTCTTTCAAAATTTCTAGCATCTCTGTTGTTTCTTCTAAGCATTGTTTACTTTCTTCTACTAGTAGATCGATAAATTCTATCCAATCAATGTCTTTTTGCTCTAATGTTACCTCGATTGCTTTATCTGAAGTTCTCTTCATGACAGTTAAAATTGTCCCTTCTGTTGGATTTAAAACGGCATCATATGCAAATTCTGTTCCTTCTCCCAGTGCTTTTGCAAATGTTGATGGTGTAATAATCTGGATTTTTTCAAGGTATTCCACCACACCAATTAAGAATTGGGAGTAAATCACTCCAGAATTTCCTTTAGCTCCCACAAAACTTCCTTTGCTTATTGCTTGAAAAATCTCGTTGTTCCCATTACTTTCAACCATATTATTAACTTCTTTAACAATAGCTTGAATAGTGTAGTACATATTACTTCCAGTATCCCCATCAGGAATAGGAAAAACGTTTATATCATTGATATTTTCTTTCTCAGCTTCAATATACTTCTCGCTAAGTACCATCATATTTCTAAGTAGAATAGGTTCAAGTTTATGTATTTTCTCCATCATCGCACTCACAATATGGTGTTCTATGGAAAGTAGTTTTTTTAGTTTTTAAATGTTGTTTTTTGAATAAATGTATAAGAAATTACAAAAATCAAGAAATACAACACTACCACTAATTTAAAAAACACTACTATTAGCAAAAAGTTGTAGTGGTGAAATAGTATGGATATTCCTGAAGGTTACTGGGGTATATACAAAGATAAAGAAAACATGCCGTTAGAAAGGTTTGATCCTTTTCGAACGATAATAAACAAGTTTGGTACAAAAGTTGGTCATATTACACAATTCTCTCCTTTGAGAGGTACAAGACCATTTGAGCATCAACAAAATGATGATGATACAGAAAAAGTTTCCTCACCCCCAACTGATTCTTTTTGCAAAATTATCAATGGGGATTTACCTGCGCTTGTTATAACAAAACAAGATGAAGAAGGAGAACATCCTTTCAGTACATCTCCTGCAAAAGCAAATCTTCAAGATAATACTGCTATTTCGATTGTTAATTTATTCACACCAATGGCTCGAGTATTATTTGAGCATACACAAAAGACTAGCATGGAAGCTCTGCAAGATAGAAGTGTTGGTATTGGTTTAGTACATCTTTTGACTAAGCATTATGACACTCTTTCAGAGGCTCCCATTGACGAAGTATACTCTCTTTTAAGAACAACTCAATTAGCACATAAACGCTCAATCGAAGCACTCAAAGAAAGATATAACAAAGACCAACTTACCACATTGCATTTCTTCAATATTGGTGAAGAAGCTGGTGCAAGTATTTGTCATCTACATTCTCAAACATACATCTATGCAAACAATATTGGCCACGGTTGGACATCTTTGGGTTTTCTTAGTGTTCCAGAATTCCACAAGAAAGCAATGAAAGATGAAAAATACTGTCTTGCATGTTCTATTGCCAAATCTAGAAAAGATGTTAAAGATCCTATAGGTCAAGATCTTCTAATCGAAGAAAGAATCGTCTATGAAAATGAAGGATGGTTTGTTTTTACAGCATTTTCTCCTGAAAGAGATGGACAAATAAGACTGATTCCTAAGAAGCATACTTCTAGATTTACAGAATTAAATGACAATCAACTTAATACTTTGGCTGATGCGCTTGTAAAAGCTAATATTGCTTTAGATGAATTCATAAAAAATGCTCCTCCAAACATGCATCTACTTCAAGATAGAAATATCTTGATTAGACAAGAAAACGAAGGATATGATTCAGGAATGCACATGTTAATTGACATTATCTGCATACAAAGAATTGGAGGAGCTGAAAAGATGGAAACTTATCGTATTGCTACAATGTTCCCTGAAGCTACATCACAAGTAATGAGGCAAAGCTTAATAGATAAAGGTTTAATGTCCAAAAACTGAGGATACATTGAATGACAGAAAAAGAAAAAATACCCGTCTTATTTATTCTCCATGCATATCAACCAATCACTCAAACTAAAGAAGTTCTTGAAAGAATAATCGAGAAATGTTACAAACCATTTTTTGAAAGTCTTCTAGCAAACCCTTCAGTTAAGATTTCTTTAAACATTGCAGGATGCTTGCTAGAGAAACTGACTATGGAGTATCCAGAGATAGTAAAACTGATAGAAAAAGCAAAAGATAACAATCAGATAGAATTAATGGGTTCAGCTTTTTATCATCCAATTCTACCTTTAACTAGACCGGAAGACCAATCATATCAGATTCAAAAACAAAACATTGCAGTTACAGGTATATTTGGTACTTCTCCCACAACTTTTTTTCCGCCGGAATTAGCTTTGAATCCAGAAAGTATTCCTTTAATCATTGATGAAGGGTTCAAGATCATAGTAAGTGCCGCTAATTCGCTAAACCTAACATACGGTGGTATATACCAGTTAGATGATGGAAGAAAAATTTTCATTATAAAACGAAACAAAATTATTAGTAACAACATCTCTTTTGATTATTATAAGAGAAATACAGAAAAATTGGAAAAAGAAATATCTCGGAATTATAAACTGGACAAACTACCAGTAGTGTTAGCTATGGATTTAGAAACCTTTGGAGAACACCATTCAAACTATTACAAATTCTTCTTTGAGATTGCACAAAAAGTTTCAACAATCACATTAACAGAGTTTCAAATTAACTATAATATATCAACACCTATAGATTTTCTATATTTCACTTCATGGTCAACTTCTGATGAAGATTATCAGCAACGAAACCACCTACCTCTTTGGAACGATCCTGATAATTCAGTACATCAACTACTACTTGAACACATGAAGTTGCTTGAAAAAACTAAAGAAAAGATAGAAAATGTATCTTGGATGGACGAATACCAAGCTGCACATTATTCTTGTCAATTTTGGTGGGCTTCAGGCTTAACAATAGAACATGGATTTTGGAGCGAAGAGTTAATTCTTGTGGGTTTAAACTATCAACGTCTTGTCTTGGATAGCATAGTAAATGAGCTAGAAGAGAACTTAAAACAAATGATTTTAAAAGAATCAGACAATATTATTCAAAAAATAGAACAAATACTAACACAAGTAGGAAAATAAAATGAAAGTAGCATTCATAACTGCTGAGGTCGTACCTTTTTCAAAAACTGGTGGATTAGCTGATGTCTCATCTGCTATTCCAAAAGCACTGAAAGATTTAGGTCATGAAGTTTTAATTATTACACCTTTGTATAAGAATATTGATACACAAAAAAATGAAATCAAATTAGTGTCAAAGAATAATTTAGCAAGAGTAGGAGAAAAAGAAGAAGTATTTGATTTATATATCTCATATATACCAAAATCAAAAGTTCCTGTTTATTTTGTTAAAAATCACTACCTTTATCGTGAAGGAGTATATGTAGATACAGATGGTGTTGATTACAAAGACAGTCCAATGAGGTTTATTACATTCACAAAAGCTGTTTTCAAAATTCTAGAAAACCTCGAATTTGCACCTGACATAATTCATGCAAATGATTGGCATACAGGTTTACTGCCTTATTATTTAAGAACAGAATATTCTGAAAAGAAGCTGTTCAATAATACAAAAACCATCTACACTATCCACAACATTGGTTATCAAGGGATTTATCCATTTGAATCTGTCAAAGACGCAAATATTCCAGATTTATATTTTAATGAAGATTTACTAGGTTTCAACAACAAAATAAACTTCATGAAAGCTGGTATAGTTTATTCCACAATTTTAACAACTGTGAGTTCAAAATATGCAGAAGAAATACAAACCAAAAAATTCGGTTTTGGACTCGAAAAAATCATAAAAACTCGTAAAGATGATCTTTATGGCATTGTCCATGGAGTAGATTTATCAATTTGGAGCCCTAAAACTGATTCCCTTATTGTCAAGAATTATGATTCTCGAAATCTTAAAGGCAAAGCAGAGTGCAAAAGTTACTTACAAGGGAAATTAAATATGGAAATAAATGATAAACCCATCCTTGGCATAATCACTCGATTAGCTACTCAGAAAGGACTCTATTTGATTCTAAAGAAGTTTGACGAAATGATGGAACTTGGTGTTCAAATTATCTTGCTAGGTACAGGTGATAAAACTTTAGAGACACAATTCAAGAAGAAAGAGAAACAATATCCAGATGATTGCTCCATCAATATAATGTTTGATAATGTTCTCGCTCATCAAATTGAAGCTGCTTCAGATATGTTTCTTATGCCTTCAGAATACGAACCTTGTGGTCTAAATCAGATTTATTCAATGATTTATGGAACAGTTCCTGTAGTACGCAAGACTGGAGGGCTTTCGGATACAGTCCAAGATTTCGATCCTACAACAAAAGAAGGATATGGGTTTGTTTTTGAGAAAAGCACTCAAAAAGACTTCTTTAAAGCTGTTAAAAGAGCAGTGAAACTATATTATGATGAACCTGAAACTTGGAAAAAACTAACTAAGAGAATCATGGAACTAGATTTCTCTTGGAAGAAAGTAGCCAAAAAGTGGCAGAAGGTTTACGAAAAAGCTTTAGCAAAGAAATAGTAGTTTCATGAGGGTATTTCAAACCACTCATAAATTTCTTCAGTTGCAGCAATATTATCAACTTTTTCTAATTCTTCTAAAAACCCTATATTTACTGATTTCGAGGTTTTTCTAATATTGTACATATTATGGAGTTCTTTGAAATTGTTATAATGTGTATTTACCCTTGCTTCTGCGTAATCTTTAGCAGAATATGTAGAAATCAGAAATTCCCAATCTGAAGCTGATAAAAGAAAAAGTTCTCTTCCCATCTGATTTAATATTCTTTTTAGGATTTCATCTTTTTCGATATTTTTGCGATATAGCTTGATTGTTTGAAGATAGATAGTTTCGCACTCATAAATTTTTTTCCAACACCAAAGAGTGTCTGGATTTATCCAATTCCAATGGAAATTTGATTTTCCCCAAGAACCCTCAGGTAAAGAGATAATTGTTTTCTTTGAAGAAGGAAATTTTGATAGATAATCTGCAGTTGTGATCGTTGAGATTTCTTCATCTTCTTGAAAAGTTCGGATTATTCTCTCCAAGAATCCTACTCCCTCGTTCCACCAATGACCAAACAACTCGAAGTCGTATGGGCTAACAATTATTCCAGGATAAGAGTTTTGTTCATGGAATTGAACTAAAGTTTCCTTGACGATTCCAGCAAAATAGGAGGAGTTCTCATCAAGTCTTTCGACAATTTTTTCTGGGATATAGACTTTTTTCTCACCTAAATCAACTTGAGTTCCTGTTACTCGCCAATATCTGTTCCCAGATGGAAAGTGTTTTTTATGGAACTCTAAATAATATTCATCACCTGGGAAACCTATTTCTCCTGACCAAACAATCGCACCTGTTTTATCATCTCGAATAAATATTGCTGTCTCACTAGAAGATTTTTTTGATTTAGCTAAATAATAAGGTTGGTAATAAGAAAGATCCTCATCTTGTTCAATTTTTTCTCTAGTTTCAGACCTTTGCCATAGTTTCTGAATAACTTCAGCATCCTCAATTTTCTGCCCAATACTTTTTCCTTCATTAAGTAAAGGAGTATTGAGAATTGAGTATTTGACATCATTCAAGCTCAAGTAATATTCAATTCCTTTCCTTTCAAACTCTTCTCCTGTTATTGGATTTTTCCAATTGTAACCAGGACGATAAGCCATTTCTGGTATCCAGATACCTTTTGATGGCTGCTTTCCATATCGTTTCTTGTATATCTCTTGTCCAGCTCTTATTTGTGCATAAACTGTCTCTTCTTTTCCTAGTAGTGGAAGATATCCATGAGAAATGCCACTAGTAATTATCTCAATTGCTTTATTATCTTGTAGAGATTTGTATCCTCCAACTAGATCCTGATTGAATCGTTCTGTGAATTGCTCTTTAACAGAACTATATAGCTGAGACCACCTTTTGGATAATTTAACAAATTCATCATTACCTGATGATTGAAACTCATCTGTATCTTTGTTGCTTACATCGATTCTTTCATTAAGATAATTCAAAAAGCCTGATTTGAATCGATTATCTGATAATTGTTCAGTTAAAACAGGAGTTAACCCTAAAGTTAACATATTGGAATAGCCTTTATTTTCAACAAAATCTGTCAGCATAGATAAGGTAGGGCAGTAAGTTTCTGAAGCTGCTTCGTAAATCATCACCTCGCCATGCGGCCAGTAGCTGTGACCTAAAACATAAGGAAGATGTCCATGTAAAACAAAAGAAAGATATCCAATTGCCATTAGTTTATACTAAAATGACCTATTCTTTAATTTTTTGAAGAGTAGTAATATTCAATATAATTATCTCCCCGAAACATTTAATATGCTTCAGCCGAACATTTTCTAGACAATAAATGATTAGAAAGTTAGCAAGCGTTTTATTTCTATTTTTGTTATTAGGATTAGGTCAGCAATCTAATTCAATTGAAGCTCAACTGAATATTGCCTCTAATGAGGAATCATCACCTAAGCTTGATATTATTACTCCTGAAGATCTAAATTGGGTTGCTGTTTCAATTTTACAAGGTAATGAATATACTCTTTCCGATACAACTTTGGGAGACACTTTTTCTTATTCTATCACTGATTCTCTGATTACAATTCAAGAGGATTTATCAGATTTATGTTATGCTGGAGTATATGCAATCGTTCCCGTTACTAATAATAAATTAGCATTTTCATGTGAAATGCGAGTGAATGCAAGTCATGCTGATGCTAGAAATGGTATCATCAAACTTTATGATCCTATTAATTTAAGAAGGTTAGATGCTACACCAATTGTTTCCTACAGAAAGGACGGTTCGTTAGATTCAGGATATAACTACTTTGGGATTGATTATACAATTAAAAACTATGAAGAGGTTATTATTTTCATTTATTACAGCGATGGATGGAGTAATGATTTTTCTCAAACAGTATATGTAAAAGATTTTCAAATACATCCAGATGGAAATCTCCCTCAAACCACAAAATTGGTAAAAGTAAAGGATATGGACGAATTTACATGGACTGCTATATGTACTGAAAATTGGAATTTTCACACTCTACCCAATCCTCCTTTAATGGATAATGGAGAAACAGATATCAATTTTAAAGTAAATGAGACCTCTCTTCATTTTGAAGAACTAAATTCGGGGACTTATGATTCATTTTGTGGAGTTTATACTCAAATAGATGTTTTCAATGAGATTGCTTCATTTTCTTTTATAGGAAAATCAAAAAGCAATTCTGTTGACATAACACCAAATTTGAAAATGGCTATTTATGATCCAAATAGTTCTCATATGATTTTAGGAATACCAGATATTGGTTGTTGGAATGAAAACTTGACTGAGACAGAATTTAATTACTTTGAATTTTCTTTACTAGTTCCAGGATATACAAAAGTGAATTTGTTTTTCTTCTATAATGATGTATCGGATTTAAATGATCAACACGAATTCTGGATTAGTGAATTAAAAGTCAGCACAAATGAATCCGGACCTTCTCTAACTCAAGTGACTTCCTTCCCGTTAACAGTTTTAGTAAGCATTGCAGTTTTATCCACTTCAACAATTCTTCTCTCTAAAAAAAGAAGAAAATAATAATTTTTCTTTCTTTCTTTTTTACACAAACCTAGTAATTTTGATACAATTATATAAAAGCAAAATAAGTAGAAAAGGTTTATTAAAACACATTGTGTGGATAGCAACTTCTTAGAACAAAAGCCATACCACATTCTGCACAATAATTCTCTTTTCTGTCTATTTTCTTCCCACATTTTAGACAAAAAAACTGGTTTTCTTTATCTCCTTTCTTACTCTTTTTCATGAATATCACGATCCACAGATTCTACTATTTCGAGTGTTTTTCTCATCATTTCTTCTCGATCTTCAAGTTTTTCAGCACATGCTCTGATCGTTACTCGATCAGGAATTATTGTAGTAAAAAGATGGCAGCTCTTTCTTTCTCCATAAACTATTTTTAATCCATACAAAGTGTTTACAATTTTGTTTTCCATTTCCTTCTCATATATTTCCTCAAAGAATTCTGCAGCTTTAGAGAGGAGATTATAATTTTTTTCTTCAGAGAATTCTTTGTTAAGAACATCCCATTGTTCGATAAAGGTTGAGATATACTTGTGCTTATCATCCCGAGCAAAAGATGAAAGCAAGTACAGAGTGGAGGCAAATGGTTCTGATTCATTGGATATAGTAGGGTGAATGTAATTTCCTTGAGCAGTTGCACCAAAAAGAGCTCTATGAAATTGCATAGCTCTTGAAGTTTCTCCTGGTGAATCATGTGCATATATAGTTGAAACATTATTCTTCTTTAACCACTCTTCTAATAACCACATTGTTTCAGAAAGAACAACTGTGCCTTTATCTCTACCAATCATCTTGTTCTGAATCAAAATCGCAGCAATTTTTTGATTATCTATAATTTTACCATTCTCATCAAAAAATATTACTCTGGAACCACTAGGATCAAAAGCTATTCCAAGATCAGCTTTAGCCGCAACTACTGTTCTAGACAGAATAGACAATGAGTTTGGACTAGGGAGAGATTCTGGTATCCCTTCTGGTTTAAAAGCATTTAAAGTTAAAACATTACACCCTATTTCTGCTAAAATATTTGGAAAAACTTCACTCATTGGACCTAGTGCACAATCTAGAACAATTGAAAAATTCTTTTCTCTTAGGATGTCTTTACCAAGAGCTGAACTTAAAGCAGCTCGATATAAATCATTGGCCTGCTTCACGGATAGAATATCTGCAATATTCTCAGGTTTAGAACGAACTATTTTCATCCTTTTTATCTTCTCATCAGAAAAGATTTCTGAGAATTGTAATTCTATGCTTGTTTGATCAAAAATACGTATATTGATTTTCTCTGGAGACCTATGTGCAGCTGCGAAATGAACTCCTGCATGAGCACTAAATCTGCGAAGAGCAAATTGGAGGACTGGTAAAGAACTTGCATGCAATTCAAAAACAGTTGTTCCAACACTAATTAATCCTGCATTAAAAGCTCGACTTATCATTCTCGTATCTTTTCTAAAATCTCGAGCAGAAATAACTACAGCCTCTTCACCTCCCAAATAGCTTCCTAGAATAGCACCTAGTGTTGATGCAACTTCAGGGGATAACTCACTTGCTGTACCTGAAAGTCTGTTCTTTCGATTTAACTTCGAATAGTCAATACTGTTAGTAATTTGCATGCTATGTAGTAGTCTTCATTTGGGTATTTTAAGTTTGTTTGAAAAACAAAAGTGAGTAGGGCAGAAGCTATTCAACTTTCTTGAACATATTCCAAAAATCAAGATTTGCTAGAATTGAACCTTGTTCCATTTTTTTTGATATAATTATCAGAACAAAAATCGCTAAAGTGCAAAGCGCAGAAAATAAACAGAATTCACAAAAATAAGTTATAACAAATATTTCTATGAAGGTTAAGAATATTGAGAATCCTAGTCCTACTAATCCTGCAAGCGGCAAAAAGAAACCCAACCAATATGGATTTTTTTGATTAACGGAAAGGAAGAGTAAGGCAATTACTGCAAAAAAATAGAGAGTTCCCCATAAACTGGGATGGAGGACTAAAGGTTTTGAACTTATCCACTCTTGAACCTTTCCACACTGTAATATTCCTCCTTCCAGAGGACAAAATATCACTCCGACTAAGTCAGAATATAAAAGATAAATTGCATCGAAAAAACCTAGCAGAGAAATGACCATACTACTTGCTAAAAGCCTTCTAACTGTCTTCTGCTTTTCCATATACACATTATTTAATGACAGTATTTATAAACTATGCCGTGAATCTATCAGTTTGAGAATAGGTAAGGGGTTCAATTTGCCTTTAAAAGAAATTACTTGTTCCAATTGTGGAACAAAAGTGAAAAAAAGAGTATGTGAGTCGATCAATCTTTCTGAAGACTCAAAATATTTGAAAGAGATAATAGAAGGAAAATTTAATTTTTCATATTGCCCAAAGTGTAGAACTAAGATAGATCATAAGTCACATGTGCTTCTCTCGAAAGTAGACCCTCCAAGATGGATTTGGTTAGTTTCAAAGAAGTATCAACATCCTCGATATCAGAGCAATTTCTTTTCTGAAGTTTTACCAGCAAATTCATCAACATTTATTGATCAAGAAATGGTTTTTGTTGAATTCGGAGAACCGTGTGATTGTCTTCAATATATTATCGAAGATAAAAAACCACAATCATCTGAAGATTGGTTAAAGCTAGGTAAAATGTATACTGGTGACAAAGCTATAAATTGCTTCAAGAATGCTCTACGATTAGACAACAACATCTATGAAGCTAAAAATTTAATGCACGAGGAAATGGATAAATTGAAATCATACTCATTATGAGTATCACAAGAGCTCATTTATGGGTAATCCTTTAGCTTGTTTTTCTCTTAACTTGAATAGGTCATCTACTGCTTTTCTCATCTCTGGAATTACAATTGATCCTCCTACAATAAGTGCTATGGATAATGTTTCTCCTATTTCCTCATCAGTACAACCTTCTTGAACAACTCGCACCATATGATACTTTATGCAATCTTCACAACGTAAAACAAGAGAGGTTGCTAAACCTAATAATTCTTTTATTTTAACAGGGAGGGCACCTTCCAAATATGCTCCAGTATCAAGAGCATAGAAACGATTTATTTGTTTATTTTTCAAAGAAAAAATCTTTTCATTCATTTCTTCT
>JAUWPI010000142.1 GCA_030611665.1 Candidatus Heimdallarchaeota archaeon
TTCGGAGCGAAAATGTGAAGCTAAAGAATCAATGATAAGCAATTTGACATTATTCACTGGTATCATTTCATCTAATTGAACTACAATGCTAAATAAATGGTGAGTATTAACTGCCGCACGGATGTAAATATTGTTCAGTATTTCTTCAACATCCAATTCTCTGTAAGAAGCCATTTCAACTACTCTTCGCGGTGAAAATGTTCTCTCTGTATCTATAAAAAAGGCATTTCCTTCCAACCCTCCTTCTTCAAAAGGTAATTGTACATTTATACATAATTGAAAGCAAAGTTGTGTTTTACCGGAACCAAAACCACCAGCTAATTCTGTTAACTCTTGTGTCCATATTCCCCCACCCAGTATACCATCAAATTCATTTGAAGATGTAGTGATTTTACCTCTCTTCGATTCAAGTTCCAAGAATTTCATAGCTGAAATTGGTTGAATACCAAGTTTATGTTGGGCTTTCTCAATGATTTTTTTCGCCTCTTCGACATCTAAATCAATCTTAAAAGAAAGCTCTTCTGATGTTGAAATTGATAAACTTTCAATAGTATAGCCAGCATTTTCTAGCTTCTCTAATACTTTCTTATTGATTCCTTCAAGATTCATTTGCTTACCACTAATTAAGTAATAAATACTTGTTAAAAACTTTGGGTAATAATGTATCTATTGGGTTATTTGCTTTGCTTAATTATCGAAAAACGCTAATCTTTTATATTCCTCTTCAGCCTTTTCTATGAAACTTTTGAGAGTATAATTTCTCTTCAAAATATATTAAAGTTACTAGGATACTGAAGATTTCGGTGATAAAAATGAAAGAAATAACAGAAGGTGTTTATTACATTGGTGTGAATGACCATGAAACTGATCTTTTTGAAGGTTTATGGCCTATTCCGGAAGGAGTTAGTTATAATAGCTATTTGATAAAGGGAGAAGAAAAAGTAGCTATTATTGATCTAGTGAAAATTCTATTTGTTGATGAATTTCTAACAAATATTGAAAAAATAGTTGCTTTTGATAAAATTGATTACATTGTAATGAATCATATTGAACCTGATCATAGTGGTTCGCTTCTGAGATTATTAGAGAAGGCTCCGCAAGCAACAATTATATGTTCTAAAAAAGCAAAGGGAATGCTTAACGATTTTTACAAAGTAACTGACAACATAGTTGTTGTTGGTGAAGGTGATGAACTTGATTTGGGGGGTAGAAAACTTGTTTTCTATATGGATCCATTAGTTCATTGGCCTGAAACAATGTTGACGTATGATACCAAAGATCAAATACTCTTTTCTTGTGATGCTTTCGGTTCGTACAAAGCTCTAGACATAGGCATATTTGATGATGAAGTTAATCCTGATGAATATTATGAAGAAACAATAAGATATTTCAGCAACATTGTTGCTAAATACGTAAAATATGTTCAAAAAGCAATGGCTAAGCTTACTGATTTACCAATAAAAATGATCGCCCCATCTCACGGGATTATTTGGAGAGCAAACCCTCAAAGGATTATTGATTTATACGTTGATTTAGCAGCAAGAAAAGCTCAACCTGGAGTTGTTATTATATATGGTTCCATGTATGGAAATACAAAAAATGTGGTGGATTATGTTGCTGAGGGTGTGAAAGAGGCTGGTGTTCCAGTAAAAATACTTGATTTTGCTAGGCATCATCTAAGTTATTTGCTAAAAGAGTCTTGGCAAAATAAAGGTGTTATTCTTGGAATTCCCACATACGATGGTGGACCGTTTTTAGGTGCTTCATATTACCTACATTTAATGAAAAGAAAGAACTTACGTGAAAGGATTGTAGGGTTCTTTGGTTCATCTTTGTGGAGTGGTCGTGCATTACTTCAAGCATCTGAGCAACTGAAAGAGCTGGATTGGGAAATTGTTGAACCATTACTAGAATTCAGAGGAGCTGCATCAGAGGAAGTTTTGCAGCAAGCCAAAGAATTGGGTAAGAAAATAGGTGAATTGACAAAAGAGTAACAATTAACTCTTTTTTCTACGCCTTTTTCTCGTTTTTGTTGCATTACTTTTCATTTTAAAACCCTAATCTCTCGGATTCTTACATGTTTTACGCAATTCTTGGACAAAAGTTTTAAATTCTTAACAAAAAATAATATTAGGATGACTTATCTACAACAAAAAATACCAATAGAGAGTGTGGTAAAACTATCTGATGAAGTTGTAGATATAATAGTGGAAGGGATGGCAGATCAAAATAGAGGTGTGAGAGAGGCAGCATATTCTACTTGGGTTTCAATAGTAGAGATGGAGTCAGATCAAGTTACTGAAGAAATGCTGGTCAAAATCACTCAAGCCTTGAAAACTTATTCTTGAAGTGAAAATAGTATTGTTTGATTTTTAAAAAATAAAAATAAAAAAGAGAAATATTATCTCTATTAATCTTCGGGCATTTCACCGCCGCCAGGCATGGGTGGACCGCCACCAGATAGCTCTTTAGCAGCAATAACATCATCAATTCTCAAGATCATTTCTGCTGCTTCAGCAGCACTACTGATAGCTTGTAATTTGACTGAAATTGGCTCCCAAACATTGAGTTTAGACATGTCATCTACTTTCTTAGCAAAAGGATTAACTCCAAAGACATTACCTATTTTGCTGTGTTGAACATGTAGTTCAGCAAGCACATCAATAGGATCAAGTCCTGCATTTTCTGCCAAAGTTCTTGGAATAATTTCTACTGCTTTAGCGAATTTTTCGACAGCTAGTTGAACTTTACTTGTTTTTGTTTTTGCGAATTCAATAAGTTTTTCACTTATTTGAATTTCTGGAGCTCCACCACCTGGAACAACTTTCTGGTCATGAATAACCTGTCTAACGACACACAGTGCATCATGAATTGCTCTGTCAGCTTCATTGACTATCATCTCTGTTCCACCACGGATAACAATAGATACTGCTTTAGGATTTGTGCAGCCTGTAATGAAAATCATGTTGTCATCACTGATGGTTTTCTCTTCTGCGAGTTCAGCGTTTCCAAGGTATTGATCTAAATCATCAAGACTTGTTGTAACTTGAGCACCTGTTGCTTTGGTTAGTTTATCCATATCGCTTTTCTTAATTCGACGAACAGCTGAAATACCATTCTTTGCTAGATAATGTTGAATAATGTCATCAATACCTTTCTGGCAAAGTACTACGTTAGCACCAGAAGCTATGATTTTGTCAGCCATCTCTTTTAGCATATCCTGTTCACTATCTAAAAATGCTTGAATTTGATCAGGACTTGTAATGTTAATTTTTGCGTCAATTTCTGTTTTGCTTAATTCAAGACCCTTATCTATAAGCAGAAGTTTAACACCTTTTATCTTCTTGGGCATGTCAGAATGTACAAACTCTTTGTCGAGAATAATTCCATCGATGAGTTCTGTATCAGCAAGGCTACCTCCTTTCTTCTTCTGAATTTGGATGTTGTCAATGTTTGCAAAAAGCTCACCATCCTTATCTACAGTAATGGCTTTCACTGCTTTTACAATAATCTTAGAGAGAAAATCTTTCTCACCACTGACTATTTTGGATGCCATGGAAGTTTGAGCAACATAGTTGAGTATGTCTTCATCCTCAAATGATACCTCTTTTGCCATATCTTCTAGAATTTCGATAGCCTTCAAACGAGCATCCTTGTAACCTTCAACAATGATACTAGGATGAACATCAATATCTAATAAATCTTCAGCTTGCTTAAGTAGTTCTCCAGCAAGCACAACAACGGTAGTTGTTCCATCACCAGTTTCTTGATCCTGTGTCTTAGATAAATCAATAAGGAATTTAGCTGCAGGATGACTGACTTCAATCTCTTTCAAAATTGTAGCACCATCATTAGTAACAGTTGTATCTCCAAAATTGTCTATCAACATCTTATCCATACCTTTTGGACCAAGAGCTGAACGAATAGCTTCAGATACTGCTCTAGCGGCTAAGATATTATTTCTTTGAGCATCTTTGCCTTGAGTTCTTTCAGTACCTTCTTTCATAATATAAATGGGAGTACCATACATTTTTTTTACCTCACTCTAATAATAGTTGAGTGTAAATTTCATTTTTGATTCTATTCATTGATATATAACTGTTGCTATTTTGAAAAAAATCTCCTTTACACATTTGCTATATTATTTCCACGCTTATTCTCCTGACTTAATTACCTAACAGCAAATATTTTTAAGATTGGCTCACTAATATATATATAGGGGTTTTTCTGATGATTCCCACACTATTAGTGTGAAGAAGGGAAAGAAGTGAACAAAGTTGTTAGGTCTTAATTCAAATTGGCTAATTTCGGATAGAGATGTATCCATTTCCGTAGCTGGATTAGATGGAGTTGGGAAAACTACTATTATAAATAAACTCTTGAATGAAGAGATTACTGAAACCTACTCAACTTATGGAATTAATCAAGAAATAGTCAATATTGATGGCTTGAAACTTGGTTTGACAGATTTGGGAGGCAAAGAACCTTTTCGAAACTCTCTTTGGCCTAGCTATATCTCTCGTTCAGATGCACTCATTTTTGTTGTTGATGCAACTAAAGAAAATGAAATTGCAGAATCAAAAAAATGGTTTGTTCGTTCCTTGGAGTGGATAAAGAAAGATTCACCTATACTTGTTTTAATTAATACATGGGATAAAAAGATTAGCCAAAAAGAAATCAATACCGTTTCTAACTTGTTTAAATCATCTTCTCGTCGACAATTGATTGAGTGTTTTAGTATATCTCCAATTACTGGTGAAAATCTAAACAAAACAATTGATTGGTTAGCTAACACTATTATCTCCAATCTAGTTAGCACAGGAATTTCTGTAGAGTATTTTGTTGCTTATCTTAAAACCGATGATGGAATAATAGAAGCAAGAATTCGAACCCCATCAGCAATTATAGATACTGAAGGAATGTCTCCTGTAATTCGCTACAAATTTGCATCTGGCAACGAGTCAATTCTTGAATATATGAACCTTAAAGGACGGCAAGTTGTCATGGCATCTGACAATCAAACATCATGTTGGTTGATGACAAATGTGATTGATCAGAATGAGGAAATTAAGGGTGCTAACTTGCTGATGAAACTATTGACAGAATTCATTAAGGAAATACAAGGATTGAGAAAGGATAAGGACGCTAATATATCAGAATCTGATTTAACAAGTTACCTTATGAAATATTTAATCGACAACCAATCCTTCTGGTCTGAAAAGGAGCTACCAATGTTTGAAATCTCCTATGTTGAGAACAATTCATGATAAGGTGACAAAACCCTTATAATAATTTCTTCATTAATTACTTTGAATTAAACATGGATTCTGAGCTAAAAGAGATTCTTAAAGGTATCAAAGGTTTTAGAGACTTCTACCCAGAGGACTATGCTGAAATCAATAAGATTCTGAATATTATGCGTGATGTTTCTACTAAGTTCGGCTTTGAGGAATATGAAGGACCTTCCCTAGAATACGCTAAATTAATTGAGCACAAGTCTGGACAGGAATTGTATGACGAAATATACAGCTTAGAAGATCGAGAAAAGCGCAGATTAGTTCTTAGACCAGAACAAACTCCTACTTTAGCACGATTAATTGCGAATCAACATCAAAGGTATCCCAAACCTATGAGATGGTTTTCTATTCCAAGAATTTTTCGAGATGAAACACCTCAAAGGGGAAGAGTTAAAGAGCACTTTCAATTTAATGCTGATATTATCGGGGTAGATCACGTTGGTGCTGATGCAGAGATAATTGCTCTTACAACACAAGTGATCAAACGAGCTGGACTAAAAAACGATGAGTTTGTTTGTACAATTAATAGTAGAGAATTGGTTCAAAGCTATCTAAATCATCTGGGTGTTGAAAATATACCTGATGTTATAAGAGCAATAGATTCTCGCGAAAAACATGTTCAGAGTTACATTAAACAGGACTTAATTAAGAAGAAAATTAAGAAGGAAAAAGCTGAAGATCTTTCTATGATTGTTAGAACTGTTTGGATGCAGGACCCGAAATTAGAAAGATACAGTTCCATTCTTCAGAAGGATGCTAACCTGTCTCCCTATGTTGACAGCTTACAAGAGATTGCTGAGAATGTAATCAAGAAATCATTCAAAGAACTAGGTTTAACTGATTTTCAATCAGATCAATTGTATACATTTTCTAGTATCAGAGGTAATCCAGAAGTTTTCATTGAACAAATGCAAAATGAAATTGATTTAGATGAAACAACCAAAGAAGTTTTAGATAAAATGAATGAACTTGCTGTCCATTTGAAATTGTTTGGGGTTATTGATACATGCATCTACGATGCCTCCATCGCGCGAGGCCTTGATTACTACACAGGGATTGTCTACGAATTCTATGATACAACAGGTTCCGTTGTGAGAGCAATCGCTGGAGGTGGAAGATATGATCAACTTGTTGAAAGCTTTGGTGGTGGAAAAATTCCTTGTACTGGAATAGGCATGGGGGAAACCGTTCTCTATTCTATTCTAAAAGAGCAAGGAAGACTGGATAAGTATAAACATCCTGCTATGGTCTATGTTGCACCGATAACGAAAGATGTTGCTAACGTTGCTGCTGAAATAGTTATAACCTTAAGGAACAGCTTTGCAACATTGTTTAATCCTTTTGGTTGGAATCTCTCCAGACAACTCAAAGATGCAGGAAACAGGCATATCCCCTATGTTGTTATTGTTGGTAAAAGAGATTTAGAAAATAAGAAAGTAACGCTTAGAAATCTGGAAACTGGAGAGGAATATTTAGTGCTAGTCTCAGATTTAACAAAAGAACTAAAGAAGAGAATTACACAATAAACACTCTATTTCTTACCTTCTCTAAGAATAATGGAAGAACAAAACAAATTTATTCCATTTCTTTATTTGTGTTTTAATGACCGTGTTATTGCACAATTATCTTAAGTCTACAAAACCACAAACCTTCGCAAAAAATGTAAAGGATGGATCTAAACTCACCAAAATTTTGTCTGATTTACAATTGGAAAAAAATCTGACACTTTTTGACCTCGTAGAATATATGTTAGTTGAGTGTAAAAAACAGTTTAATTTGGGAAACAAAGATGAAGTAATGATAATATTACGTCATGTTAAGGTTCTACTACCATCAGTACCTAAAATACTAGTTGCATTTTTCTACTTAGCGTTAGCGGATTCATTCTTGCTTTCTAATGATTATGAAGGAGCTGAAAAAGCAGTTATAAAAGCAGAGGTTATAGCTCAGAAATTAAATGATCCAAAGATACAGATTAAGGTGTATAACATGTATTTTGTGATAAGTAGGACTCTTGAAAAAGACAAAGCGATGAGTTTTCTCCTTAAATCTAAAGAACTGTCCGAAAAACACAATTTTTATGAAAACATTGTATTTTGTGATGCTAACATTGGTCTTATGCATCTATTCAAAAAGGAAACAAACAAAGCATTAGAATTTTGTTCAAATACAATTGATATAGTTACTTCAAAACCTTATCCAAATGAGAAGATTATCCTACCTTCAGATTTCTTCTTAAATATATTTTCTGATAACCCTGGGCTTGCAGTTGTTTCGAAGAATAAAGAAACAATACTTAAAGGTGTAGGGGTTGTTTTAAGAGCCATTAAGTTTCTGAAGTCGGATTATGAAGCAACTAGACGTTTAACTATACTTGCAACTATTTTGAAACTTTCAGATAGCTTGTTAGAACCATCAATAAAACAAATAGATGATTTCATAGAAGAATTAAATCATAATAAGAAAGCGCTGTACTATTCCGCTATCGCACATGGAGTTGCAGAATACAAAGAATACAAACTAGCTCTAGTATATTTTGATAAAGCTATAGAATTTTCTTCTCATATATCAGATGATGAGCAAAGGCGGATTAAGAAAGGTTACGCATATACAATCGCTCAGCTTCTAGGAATATCTATGTTATATGATCTTTCATCGTCTTCACAGACTACACAGTTAATCAGAAGAGTAAAAAATTACTTATACAAGTAAATATATAAGTAACAGATAAGTAAACAATTAAATCAAATCAAATTAAAATTAAATAAGACGAATTATTATTAATTCAAGAGCAACAAAAGAATTTAAGTGAGCTAATAAACAATATAGGTGTTTTAGAAAGCCAAAAACACGGTTTATT
>JAUWPI010000113.1 GCA_030611665.1 Candidatus Heimdallarchaeota archaeon
AATGCGGTTTCTCACCCACACGGTGGTGGTGCTCATCAAAGCCCTCCGCGTGCAACAACAGTGTCAAGACATGCTCAACCTGGAAGAAAAGTTGGTCTTATTGCAGCAAGAAGAAGTGGTAGAAGAAGAGGCAAGAAATAGTTTTGCCTTTTTAATTCTTATTTTTTATTTTTTTGAAAAACATAGTCATTAAAAACTCAAAGCTAAGATATACTAATAAGGAGTATTAGAATGCAAAGTAAGAAAACATACGGAGATGTCGAGTTTATATTTGAAAAATCTCAAAACTTTGAAGGCTGTATTCTATTAAACGGCTGGCATGGGATTGGAGAATGTGGTTTTATATCGATGAGTCATTTAGTTGAAAACCTTGGACTAGAACGCATC
Organism: Candidatus Heimdallarchaeota archaeon; assembly: GCA_030611665.1. Classification (GTDB taxonomy): domain Archaea; phylum Asgardarchaeota; class Heimdallarchaeia; order Heimdallarchaeales; family Heimdallarchaeaceae; genus UBA460. The sequence goes on from JAUWPI010000113.1 coordinate 388, forward strand.
GGTTTTATCATTACAAAAAACTTACCTCAGTTTATTTCAATCAAAAATGAACAAATTACTTTTCCCTTTGAAATTTATCGCAAAGATAATTTGGTCGTGATATTGCCCATTTTTGAACCAATAAAATCTGAACACTTGCTTTTTACCAAAACTATTGTTGAATGGTCCATTGAAGAGAAGTTTCAACAAGCTATTCTTATTGGTGGGTTGGATAAGCGTTTGCAAGACGAACACGCTGTCAAGGGGATTTACACTCGTTCTTTCAAAAGTAGTGATTCTACTTCTGCTATCCCAGTTCTTGATGAAGGACTATATGTAACTGGTCCCTTAGCTTACATGCTCATGTTTTACGAACTCAATCAATTCCCTGCTTTGGCTCTCTTACCATATGCGGAAAGATCACGACCAGATCCCGTTGCTGCAAGTGTAGCAATAGAACAGATAAATCTCTTATTAGGAATAGAAATTGACACAGAAGGTTTGCTGAAAGAAGCAGAAAAGATAGAGAAGGAAATCGAGTCATTAATTCAAGCAAGCAAACCTACAAGAGATAGAGATAAAGATTCTGATCAAGGAATGTTTGTGTAGAAGAATAAAAAAAGTGGCGGACCAGACAGGATTTGAACCTGCGAACCCCGGCTTTCTTCAATAAATCTCCGGAGGCCGGTGCCTTATCCAGACTAGACTACTGGTCCATTTGTTATATAATGTAGACTTTATTAAAAATTAATTTGTCAGTACAAAAAGTTAAATGTCGTAAGAGAAGTCCTCCTCCTCTTGAAGTAGAAACTCTTCAGAAATTGACAATTTAGCAACATCTTTGAACTTTTCTTTGGTTTCGAGCATTGTTAACACCATAGTATTCAATGCTTTTACAAGTCCTTCTAATCCTTTACTTTCCAAAGTAGAAATATGAAATTCAGTTTTGAACTCAGTTTTAGCCTTTGTAATTTGTTCGTTAGTGAGTAAGTCCACTTTGTTAAGTACTCTAATAGTAGGGTTATTACAAAACTCGTTGGAAATATCCTCAAGCAAATGATTCTGTTCTTTAGCTGATAATTCAGCATCTTTCGAATAATCAAACATGTAAACAATGATGTCTGAAATATGCTTGATCGAAGCAATGCTTTGAAGTTCAATTAAGCTGCGTTCATCAAAAGGACGATCAAGTAAACCCGGGGTATCAACAATCTGAACAAGAGTTAAACCAAAATTAGCATGACCAAATACTATTTGCTTTGTAGTAAAAGGATACTCACCGATTTCAGGCGATCCTGAAGAAATACACCTAACAAGAGAAGATTTACCAACGTTAGGGGCACCAGCAATGACTATTGTAGGGAGGGTAGTATTGAAATCGGGCACAGATTTCAATTTTTTAACAACTCGAATAAGATATTTTACATCCCCTCTAGCCTTTTTAACAAGAGACACATATCTACCCCCTGTTTCCTTTCTTATTGAAGCCATAACATTAGGATGATTTGTATCATTTAGTTTCTGTAATTGTTCCCTCTCAATTTCATGCAGCTGATTAGATATACCTTTTAATCTGCCAAGAACTTGTTTGATTTTGTCAACACTACCGACTAGATTACAAAGCTCTTGATAAAAGGGGTGAATATCTTCAACCCACGGAAACAGATCGATGATATTATCAATCTTTCTGGTTAATTCATAGGTTAAGGTCGTAATTCTATCTTTTTCAAGAAAAGATAGTTTTTGTTCTCTGCTAATTCTTTTCTTAATACGCGTTCGTCTAACAGCTTGACTTTGTTGAAATGCATTATCTATGATTTCGTTTATGGGCGATATATAAGTAACCCTTCTAAAAGGATTACTTGTGTTAAGGTTCTTTTTCAATGTTAATCACTTTCTGAATCCAACACTGTCATGTCAATTTCATGTTCAAAGTACTTGGGAAGGTTTTTTATTACTTCTTTTCGTCGAGCTTTATGCCCTTCTTGATATTTCAAGACCATCTCAATTAAACGAGGCTTACAATCGAGACCACAAATAAGTTTACCACCTAAACAGCCTTGACGTGTTTCTTCTAAATCTGCATCATCTTGAATGAAGTACTTTTCAAACCAATCAAAAACTGTACAAATATAAGGATTTGCTCCAAGTTCTCTTTGTTCTTTAACAGTAGTCCTCCCACCAGTAAAAGCACTCATTATCTTTTTCTTAACAGTTTTAGGGTCATCTCTTAGGAAAACACATGTTTCAGGAGAGGAAGAAGACATAGGTCCTCCTGTAAGGCCTTTCATATATCTGATGTATAAAGAAGCAGGCAAAGTAATTTTGCGCTTTCGAGCAATGTCTCGAGTTAAACGCATGTATACATCCTGATCAAGACCAATAGGAACAACAACTGGAAAATCATCATCTAAAGTGGGCTGAAGAATATGAGCGGCTTGAATACAAGTATAATAGATGGTACCAGCATTTTCCTCACCAGTTAAACCTAAGGCAGCTTTGATGGCATTATATGTTTGGTTAATGGAGAACATCAAAGCAAGATAATGGATCCTTGGTGTAACGCTAGAAATGTAAGCATGAACATTATTAGGTTCAAAACCCAAGGCGAAAATGTCAATAGCATTCTCTAAAGCAATTTTGGCTGTGCTTTCTAGGTTTTCAACTTTACGAAAAACATACTTCTCGTCATCAGATAAAGGCATATAATATTTACAATCGTATTTCTTTTGCAAGTAACGTATTAACTCAAAAAGTATTAAATGACCAAAATGTAAATCGTTTGATGGACCGCGTCCACTAATAATAGCAAATCCTTTATTTTGTTCAATCCTGTCAAGGATTTTGCCAAAGTCTCTATGTGCAAAGACTACTCCTCTTCTAAATAGTAAATGGTCCTCTCCTATCCGAGGTAAAACATTATCTATTTTAGCAATACCAAACTCCTTGAGAATAGTTTCATAATCAGTTCTTTTCTCTATATCTTGATTTTCTACATTCTTGCTCATTCTAAACACCTTTTAAAAAATGAGAATAAAATTCTTTTCAAAGAATAGCGATTTGGTTTGTCCCCTATGAAATTTTTACAGTCAATGAAACAGGGGAAAGTCAATACCAGTCCAAGTTACCACGCTCAATATATTTTTACAAAAAAGTCTTTATAAGATTGTCGAACAAATAAAATAATGATGGAAACTTGGAAAAATAGCTATCTAGAAGCGTTAAAATTGATTGATAATGATAGTATTTGTTCCAAAGGTGTCATATTAGGTTTTAATGTCAACATTGACAAGGTTATCAAAATAACGCCTGAAATCCTCTCAAATATCCCACAAACAACTAGAGTAGAAGATAGATTATTAGACAATAGTAGTCCAAAAAAAATTACGAATATTGAAGAATTGCTTATCTGTCTACTTCAATCAATTAATGAAGGTAAAGCAGATGAGGTTATTATAGGTTCAGATGAGGTTGCTATCTGGATAGAGGAGAACTTTGTGATCTCAAGAACAGCGATGGGTGGTCAAGCAGGAATAATGGCAAACCTACTGAGAAAAATTGATGTAAATCCGGTATTATTAAGCACTCCAATTTCAAGTCCCAATTTAATTAAATTACTTGATCCATCAATTATAGATCCAACGACAAACTATGATACAATTCATTTAGGATCAATAAAGACATCAGAGAAAATCGAACCAATAACACACTATGTTTTTGAGTTCTCCGCAGGAAAGTATCGTGTAGCTAATAGGATAATTAATTGCGAAAGACCAAACCGCTTCATTGGCTCGTATGATAAAGTAAATTCTCTACTTATGTTTTCGAAGGAATTTAATAAATATAGTATTGATAACATATCTGATTATACCTTATGTATTATGGCAGGATTTCATCTCATTAATTCTATAACCCACCCTTCTAAACCTTATGTGGAGGTTTTTGAACCCGTATTAAATTTAATAAGCAAATGGAAAGAAAGAAATCCCCTCCTAATTATCCATCTAGAACTTGCAGCAGTAAAAGATAGAAATTTGAAACAAGCGATAATTGATAATCTGTTCCCAGTTGTTGATTCTATTGGCTTAAATGAACAAGAACTTATTTCTTTTCTGCACTGTATTGACAAATCGCTTTCCAAAACTATACATTCAACCATATCCTCGATTAATTTGTTCAAAGGAATGCACGCTATTTTTTCCAAATACCCCCATATCCGGTTGCATCTACACTATCTTGATTATTTTTTGCTTTTATCCCCTTTAATATCAGAAGAGTCTGCTCTTATACGAAGAAATTCATTGATTATTTCTTCACTTTTTGCTGCAGTCAAAGCAAAACATGGAAATATAGATAGACAAACAGACGCAAAACTGATTGATCATAACATATCGAAAAAAGGACTGGGAGAGTTGCAGAAACTAGAAAATTATCTAAGAAGTGAATGGAGTGGTGATGCTAACCTCACAAATAATGGTTACATGCAGACAAAATCATTTACAATGTTTGGAATTCCAACCGTAGTAATACCCTTTCCAACACACTTGGTGGGTCTCGGAGATACTATCTCTCTGATTTCAATATTGTATGAATTCAAAAAACTTGAGTAATCAGAGAGCATTAATTTTTGCTGTCCTAGGAAACCTGAATTGATTTCTCGGTGTTTAAATATCTTCTTCTAATAAGGATAATGAGTTTCAATTCAAACTAACTGTTTCTAAGTTGATGACGATGATGACTGTAGAACACCTTTCAAAAGAAAAGCAAAATTCTTTAGATTGGAAGCAAAAGACCGGCATTGTTACAATACAAGTATTTGAGCTTAGTTCGAATGGAAGCTGCGATCAACTCACAAATCTGTTAACAGAGTTAAAGTCAAAAAATGTTATGTTCACTCTGAAAATAACAAAAAACAACTTTTTTCTCTTAATCTATTCTTTGAACAACTCAAAAAATACCAACAAAAACACCGTTTTGATAAATTATTTTGTTCAAACTTATTTTCTCAAAGACACAGTTAACGCTGAGGAATTTTTCATTCAAAACGTGAAGAAAGTAGTTCAAAAGGGTAACATTTTACAATTCTTTCATGAAGGAGGAAAGCAGTCTTTTGCACTAGCTCTTTTGCTTTCTTCAATGGATTCAGACTCTAATAGTTTTTCGAAACGTTTTACTAAATTTATAATTAACCTTGTGAAAGCTGATATATTCTCAATAATTATTTCTTCTATACCCTCTATTGATAGAGCAGCTTCAAGACAATCAAAGTGGGCCTTGATGTTTCTTACTCAAGATGATAACCGAATTCAAATAGAAAAAAAGGAAGAAACATTTCATCGCTTCCTTAATGCGAATTCATCAAAACTAAATTGTAAATTATCATATATAACAAAGAAAGAATTCGTGAAGTATAAAACAAATTTTAGATATCTTGTTCCTTGGCATTATCATAAAGATGAATTTACAGATAATGTTGAGGTAAACAAATTACTTAAAATTGATACCCATGCTCTTTCTCCAATGGTAGAAGATTATACAAAAACACTTAGTAGAATTCAACCTCCTCCAACTCAAGAAAAGCTGGAAATTAAGGAAGATCAAGTGGTTAATCGACCCTTTCCTTCTGTCAAGGTTTCAAAATCTAACAAACACATTACTGCTCCAGTCACTGCTACAGCAGAGAAAACCCCTAATATTGCAAGCATAAAGAGGGACAACTACTTAGTAAGTAATTTAGATGATATTTCTATTCCAATGCCAAAAATAATGAATGTTGTTTTTGATTTAGAGTATTTGAAGGTAAGAATTAGCAAGATGTTTAAGGATTTCGAATTTAAAGAAACAGTGATTTTTGAGGATAATTTTGATTTGGTTCTTCGAAAAGGATCCTTTTACATATTTACTAAATTCTATAAGAAGATTCTAAATCAAGCTGAAGCCTACAAAATTATTGAACATTTGAGTAGCATAGCTGGGCTAAGGAACCAATTTTTATGTATAGTAGTTGCTGATACTATAGAAGAAAAATCTATGAAGATTCTAAATGAGTTTAATGTGCTTCATTTAACGTTAAATGATGTTTTACTTGAGGATACGCTTAAAAGCAAGATTTACAATACTGTTTTAGCCTAGAAAATTGGCTGCATTTCTTCACCCATTTGTTTATAAAACCAATAAAAGCAATATTTAAATTTTCTTTGAAAATCATTTAATAAATTCACTGTTTGGTTTCTGTATTACAGAAGATTATCAATCATAAAAAATAGAGTTATTATTATGGGGGCAAAATCTAAACTAATAACACCTTATATTGCTAGTATTGTTAAGAAGTACTTGCCGAAAAACGAGGAAATTATTCACAGCGGTCTCTTCCTATTGTCTACAAGAGAAGAGCAATTAAAAATCCCCGATTGGTATTATAACGGGTATTCAGTAATTTCGGAAACTGTATCCAGTTATCTCCAAACTCTTTGCATGGAAAAGATTCTTACATTCACCAATGATGGAAAGTACTTGTTTTCAGATGATCAGAATTCAATTCCAAGTGAAGATATTGAAACCGCTGTTTCTGTTGTCAACAATATGCTGCCAGATTGCGAATCAGGGATAAAAATAGTAAAAGAGTCCAATAGAGCGTTTCAATTGAAACACATTGGTGCTGTTAGATAACCCCTAGTATGATGTTAAAGAAACATCTTTCTCTTTATCTTCGCTAGGTCGTATTTTCTTCCATATGTCAGAGATGATTTTTGATTCATCTGGATGAGCATAAACTCTCACAAGTGTGAACAACGAGCGATATGCTCTAGGGCCTGAGAATGTTGTGATATATGTTGTTGTATTAAGGGCCTCATTTAATGTAAAGGAACTACTTCCTGAGCGAATACGATCGTGAGGGTCGTAGATGTAAATATTTGAAGCTTGAAATTCTTGTTCGTTTATAGTTGAAAGCCTATATGTAGAATCTATCTTCATTTTATTTTTAAGAGTAATTTTATTATCTTTACAGTATTGGTCGATTCTCTTAATAAACGACTCTTGAGCGGTTAGCTTACATAACCCTTCCACAGAAATCCCAAGATTTTCAGCTGTAGATTCATCTATAATATTTTCCCAGACTGATTTATAGAGTCGTCTATCAAACAAATCTTTAGCTAATGATTTTGCTTTCTTGAGTTCATCTGAATCCTTTGAAAAGAGTTCTCCAAGTAGTGTATATTCATTTAGATAAGTATATTCAGCTAAATCATTAGTTCGATCTATGAGATTCAACGGATCACAGGCTTCTCCTAGCATTTCATGAATTGTAATATCAGCTGCTCTCGCTGTTTTATGAAAATAGACATTTTTGTATTCGAAAAACCTTCCAATCAGTGATGAATAAATGTCATCTAGGCATTTCCAGTTATAATGGATTGCGTCTTTATCAAGATGTTTTCTGATTGTAGTGTTATTGATTATCCTGTTTACAGCAATAATTCCAAAATGTAATGTTCCTGCGAAAAATGAATCTCTTAACATAAAGTCTAAACGGTCAGCACCTAATGCTCCTTGAAGTAAGGGATGTAAAAGGTAGTTTTCACCATTCCAAATTTTCATTAGCTCTTTTGGATCTGTAAATTCTTCGATAATTGGAAGAAGAAATTCTGACATAACCATTTTATCGCGGTGAACGTCGTGTCCATGAGGTGCTTTTGGATACACTCTTTTAAAAACTACATCATCGTAAGTATGGCTGAATGGTCCATGACCTATATCATGAAGAAGTCCAGCTACACGCGCTAATTGCACTTTTTCAACAACGTTTTCGTCCTCTCTAAAAACTTCCTCCGCATACCGACCGGCTAAGTGCATAACACCAACGCTGTGAGTAAATCTAGTATGAACAGCGGAAGGGTATACTTGACGAACACCTGATAATTGGCTAATCCATCTTAATCTTTGAAAAATAGGTGTGTCAACAATTTTATTTTCTAAAACTGTCATCCGTATTTCATCATAAATGGGGTCTCTAATTGTGCGAACGAAGTTTAGAACATCCTTCATATCAATTCCTCTTTGTTTATCTATTTAATATTACAACCTTTTAATCTTTTTCCTCCTAACTAAAATCACGACAAAGAACATTTTAGGGCCTCTAAAGAGAGAAAAATGTACAAATTACCTTTTTTTGCTTATAAAAAAAGTGGTGGACCGACCGGGATTTGAACCCGGGGCCTCTTCGTTGCGAACGAAGCGATCTTCCATGCTGATCTACCGACCCACTCTTTAACGTATGTTCTTCCGTGGTTGAATTTGAAACTTCAAATTGTCAAATTATGGGTTTACATGAATTATGATTTATCCAATGAGAAAAAGAAAGATGTAAGGTAGTTAAAACTAAGAAGCAGGTTTGACTCTCATGATTTTTCTTTTGCCGATGGCATTCCAGTATTCAACTTCCGCTCCTTCTGTGATTAGCTTTTTCAATTCTTCTTCATTTGGGAGTGCCGCTTCGAATGTTTCGTATGTTTCAAGATCCATTAATTGAATACTGTCGTCACCTAGAGAGATAACCTGCGCATTTCTTTTATCGATAATAGGGGATTGTAATTTGGTATCACCAGGAATAGAAATTTCAGTTTTGCTACCGGTAAAAATGTTCTCAATCTTCATTCTGCACTTAGCATGTCCATGTTTTCCTGTTTTTGATTTTTCGATTCCACGGACTAAATAAACATCGTTGTTTTGAATTATATAATAACCTTCTTTGACTTGGCCAGCTTTAACTGGAGTAATATCTTGTTCTGACATGTTTTTCTCCTCTTCTTGACTTAATTTTGATAACTGTTCTATAATATTATTTTCATTATTATACATTAAGGAGTACCACTATATGTGGTTGTTAATCATGATTTAATTCAATATATTTAAAGGATTTTGGTTTTCTTCTTTGAATCAGACTAACATGTAATAACTAGTACAACTTAACTGAAACTAATAAATAAAATAAAATCAAATTGTGTAAAAAGAAGAAATGTGATTATCTCTGAGGTTTGGCTTTACGACCAGTTACTAATTGACTAACAGCGACCCCATTAATGTGTGTAACTTGCCATTTAACACCTGGAATGTCTCCCATAGCTCCCTTTTGAGCCCCTCCAATACTGCATACGAGAACTTCATCATGTTCATCTATATATAGAAGCCCTCCATCATGCGGAACAAAAGCTCCAACTTGTTTACCATTTTTAGTTAGTCTTACTCTGACACATTTTCGTAATGCAGAGTTTGGTTGTTTACTTTCTACCCCATATTTTTCTACAACAATTCCTCTAGCGGCAGGACTACCTTCTAATGGGTCTGTCTTCTTATCTAATCTTAACATTCTTCGTTTGTAATGAATATCTTTCCAGCGAAAATGCTTTCTCTTATTAGATAGTTTTCGAGCAGCAAATTCTCCTTTTGGACTCTTTGATCCAGTCATTTTAAATCACGTATTTCATAGACTTATTACCCTTAAATTGTCTTAAAGCTATTAGTCAATCACCCCTCATATGCTTTTAATAAAAACTTTCTGTTCTTTTACTTCTGCATGACAAGAAAGAAAAATTGAGGGAAAAATAAGAAAGAAAAATATGCGTAAAAAGGTTTTCTAATCCTTTTTTTCTTCGCTAAATTCTCTGTAATTCGAACTCATAGTTAAGTCAACAATACCTGTTCCCAGAGCAATGGTTTGACCAACAATAACATTCTCTGTGATGCCTTCCAAAGGATCATACTCACCACGAATTGCAGCATCTAGAAGATGTTTCACAGTTACTTCAAAAGCAGCTCTTGCAAAAACCGAGCTTTTCTTTCCAGAAACACCATGACGACCAATTTGTAGTATCTCACCGGTGTGAGTCATTGCATCAGCAACTAACATTACGTGACGTTTATCGACATCCAGTCCTTGTTCTTTCATA
>JAUWPI010000006.1 GCA_030611665.1 Candidatus Heimdallarchaeota archaeon
TTAACGATCAGAATTTCACTGATTATGGTTTTCCTGGAACAGGCACAAAAGAAGATCCTTACAGAATAGAGAATTATAAAATTCTATCTTCTGAAAACACTGGGATCTATGTTACCTCTACAACTAAACATTTCGTTATTCAGCATTGTTACATTAATGTTTTTTATATCGGTATTAGGTTGTATAATGTAGCTTCTTCATCAGCAACTATCTTCAACAACACCTGTGAATATAATTCTTATGGTGGAATACTCATAGACACTTGTGATTTTATACAAATCATCAACAATACCTGTACTAATAACAACTATGTAGGAATAATGACTAAGTTTAGTTTATCTACTATAGTAAACAACACCTGCGTGAACAATCAAGAAGCGGGGATATTGTGTTCAGACTATTCAGATTATTCTCTATTACTTAATAACAATTGTAAGTATAATGATTTGGGTTTATGGATTCTTCGTTCTGACTACCTAACCATAAGCAACAATACTTTTTCTTATAACACTGAAGGGATATTATGTGGTTTTAGTAGTGGTAATCTTTTCATTTACAATTTAATGAAAGAAAATCTTGAATATGGTGCTAGAATACAAGGTTTTACATTAGGTAATCATATAGTTCATCATAATGCTTTTGTTGATAACAATGACTATGGAACATCTCAAGCACAAGCCGATTCTAGCAGCAATATCTTCTATGATACATCGACTAACGAAGGAAACTATTGGTCTGACTGGTCAGGAATAGGAAACTATTCAATAGATGGACCAGCTAATTCAGAAGATCCTTATCCTCTTGGTATTCCTCCTATTCCAACAATTTCCGAATACAATTACAGTTTTGTTTTCTTCTTACCTCTTTTACTAATTCCTATGGAGTTCTATATAAAACGTAAGAAGATCTAATTCTTTTCTTTTTTCTTTTATGATAAAAATCCTTTTGAAAATTACCTTTTTTAGCGAAAACCGAAAAACCCATTCATATAAATTCAACGATAAGACATTTTTGTAATTTAGAGTGTCTTGTAAAACATGTGAATAAGCTTGTTGATAAGAGTTCTTTACCTGAAGGTGGCTTATGATATGGAAGATAAAGAAGAATTATTGAAAGAATTGAAAAAAATACAAGATAAATTTGATAAGATAATTGGGAAAAGAAGAAAGAAAAAAATAATGAAACTTATTGCTAAGGAGACTAATTTAGCAGGATGAGGTGATAAAGAATGACGTTCATTAGAAAATTAAAAGTGATAAAACATACTGATTTCAAAGATGATACTAAGTACAGATTAGACAGTATTGAAATAAAAATCAATGTGATAATTGACAAGTTAAATGAGATTGTAGATAAGGTCAAGAAATTAGAAGGATGAGGATCTAAGATGAGTATAGATACAGAAGAACAAACAACAGCTGTTCCTGAAAAGGATAATGATTTTGAGACTGAAGTCTTGAGGATATTGAAAGAGATCTTGTGGATAGTTACACAACTGCTTCCCCCTAAAAGGAGATGATATTATTCCTGGTAAAAAGGACGCTCGAATAGAATTACGTATCCCTATAGATGCTAAAGAGCTCTTAAAGAAACGTTTAGATGCAGAAGGTTATGATACTCTCTCTGAGTACCTTCGCGATAAAATCTTTGATGAATCTCTTTCTTCTAAAGCTCCCGTTATCTTCGAATTTGATGATGTTAACATCATTGCTGCTATTGAAAAGAATCGTTCAATCCTGGTCCAGCTTTTGCATAACCAGGAAAGAGCTCAGCAGCTGCAACCCATCAAAAACATTATCGATAGTTTAATGTCCCTTGTTTCTCTTGAAGATATGAAAAAATGTAGGACCATTGATCAGTTGAGATCTCTTTTCCCTCTTGATTCTCAAAAAGCATATGTCTATGACCTAATAAACTACCTTGAGAAATTAAAAATGGTTGTTTCCAAGGAAGTACAAGGAAAAGAAAAATTATATTGGCTGGAGGATTGATCTCTTGAGTCACACAGTTTACATAAAACACATTTCTACCACTATTGACAAATTTTTAAAATCTAAGAATAACCTCCGTCCTACTTCTCAACGTACTTACTATATTACTCTTAAGAAATTCTATTCTATTACCTCTTCAGATATTGTCACCGAGGATGCATTGAGCTGTTTTCTTGATGCTCTTAAGGCCGAATCTCTCAGCCAGAAAACCTATAATAATTACCTATCTCTTGTCAAAGTTTATACTCATTGGCTCAAACGAAGAAATTTAATTGAGGATTCTTCTTTCTTGGTAGATTATCGTGGTTTTACTAATCCTGAGAAAGTTCGCAAAAAGAAATATTATCCTGAAGAAACTGTCAAGCTATTTCTCCAGGTTCGACCAAGATGGCTACATTATTTCGTTTTTCTTGGATTTTACTTTGGCTTTCGTCCTAATGAGATAGCTAGATTGGAACTACAAGATATCCATCTTAATCAGAAGTATATTGATGTCCGTCCCTCAGTACAGAAGGTTTCAAAACAAGATTATCTTGCAATTCCTGATATTTTTACAGCTAAATTTCACGAGCTTCTTACCTGGAGAAATCGTCAGAAAACTAAACACCCCTTTCTCCTTGTTGGTTCTAGAGGAACACAAATCTCTCGTGCTATTCTCGAATATCACAAGAAAAAGCTTGATGCAATAGATCCTGACTTCCTTTTCTATCACATGAGATATACTGCTGCATGGAGAGATTATAAACAAACAAAGAACATCTATGCTGTGCAGCAACTGCTTCGTCATTCTCGACCTGTTGAGACTGTTACTTATCTGGGAATTCAACTTGAAGAGATGTTAGCAACTCAACGTCAAGACATGGAAACAATCTTTCAGGGAGTGCAATTATGAAAAGAAGAATACCTTCCGTACATTTGTCCGTAACGCTTTGTAAATTAGATAAATTTATTATTCAATACTGTACATTTAATTTGAAGGACATGAAGGACAAAAAGAGCAAAATAGGTTTTCCAAAGGAGTTTGCAATTTATATCCCGAAGATGTCTTCGGAAGAACAACGTATCCTAAAAGAACAAAAGAAAAACTTCAAGGTAGATGATTCACTTGTTAAAGTGCGTGATTATGTAATAGGTTTACTTCCAAATCTTCCTACTCCTTCTGATTTTCTAGTTTTTGCGCTTGGTAAAATTCTCTTTTCTATTTCCGATTACGATGCTCTTACTGTCCTTGAAGAAGAATTTTCTTATCAAGGTTTAGATTTGTGGAAAATTAGATTATTACTTAGAAGAGGGTTGAGTGAAGAAGCAATAAAGAAAGCCTCTGAGATATACAAAAAAGAGGATATTAGTTTCGTCTTTAAATTACATAGCTTAAGATCTATTGCAAACGGTTATCTGAATCTTGGAAACCATGAACAATGTAAAATTTACTTAAATGACTTATTTGAGGTTTCTCTCACTTCGCCTAAATTATCTGCAGACGATAAGCCTATAATTAACGATATTCTTCTAGAAGCACACAAAGATAATTTCTTTCTTAATAGATATTCAGATGAGAAGATAAAACTTGAAAATAAAATAAATGTTGCATTACAAATTTCCGCAGATTTAGGTGAAAGAAACCATCTGGGTTCATTCTACTATCTAATGGCACTGTTACAAAGAGATTCTGGAAAAATTGATGATTCTATTAAATATTCCAATCAAGCTATTGCTCTTTTCAAAGAAACAGGAAATGTTAGTTTACTATCTGCATCTAAAGGAAATCTCGGAACAATAAATGTTATCAAAGGCAACTTGGATGAAGCAGAATCTATTTACATTGAAATTCTAAAAACTTTCAGAAATTTAGAAGAAAATCGATTTACTGCTCTCTCAATCAAAAGTTTAGGAAATATTGCTATTGAAAGAGGAAATTATGAAAAAGCGATTGAAAAATATCAAGAAGCTCTAAACATAATAGAAAAACTAAACCTAAATGAAACCTATCAATATTGTATCTTAGCAGAATTATATCTTCAAACAGGAAGATTAAATGATTTCGAGATTCTTATAAAAAATATTGAAGAAGAAATTAGAGGATCACCGCCTTCGATAATTGAAGCTTACTTACTGTTTCTGAAAGGTCTAGGGGATGTAAAGAAACTTAACTACGGTAAAGCGAGTGAATTTTTCTCAAAAGCATTAGTGATAGCAGATCGGCAAGGTAGAGGAGAATTATCTGCAAAAATATTAATGAACACAATTTTACTTAACGTCAATAAATATGATGTGGAAAAGAATCTTGAAGAACTAGATTTAGCTATTCAAAACATTAGTCATATATTACCTTATTTCATTGAAAGTAACTTAATTAAGGAACAGATAGCATTGCGACTTCTTGAAGGAAAAATTTTCGCAATTAAGCAAGATTATTCACCTTCTTTCAATAGTTTACAGAAAGCTCGTGATTTGCTTCAGCATTACAAAAATAAACAATTGTTGCAGATGGTCAATAAGTATCTAGAAGCTTTGAACAATCTTGAGAGTAGTGAGGACCTCGTAAGTTTAGAATGGGTTAATGAACCATTCAGATCAGATGTTTATAGTTTGGAAGACATTGGTATCCGTTATATGCAGAGATCTCATGTTCAAATTGAAATAACCCCCTTAGCTCTAATTCTATTACATAGATCTGGGATACCACTAAGGTCCTTCGTTATATCAAAACGTACAGTGAAAGATCAATTATTATTCGGAGGATTTATTGTAGCTATCAGGGACATGCTTTCAGAGTTATTCGAAGGGCAAAAGAGTCAAGTGCTAGTTATAACTTATGGTAATTATAAAATAATAATAGAAGCGCATCCTAAAGGTTTTAGTTCAGTAGCGATTTCAGCCAATGACTCATTTTCGCTAAGAAGAAAAATACATCAACTAACTGATAAGCTGTCGGAAGCAGAGATTCCTAGACAATATTATGGAGATTTATCTCAACAACTTAGTACTTATATTGATAAAGAAGTGGAATCATTATTTGGACCAAATTTAGTATATAGTGATGCTATTCAAACAAACTTTAAGGAATAGTAAATCTAGAAGGTTATCGAATGGAAATTAATTTGCCTGCTTTTGTTGTAAATGAGGTCGAAATATATATTGGCATCAATAAAAGTGAATTCTTTGATAGAATCTCTAAAATCATAAGTTCAAGCAAAAAAGAGGAAACAGTTCGTACTTCTTTGGAAAATTATCTCTCCAACAAAACTGATTTAGAAGATAAAACAGATCAAATGATTATTCTGACATTTTTCTTACTTAGTTATTGGAGCAAGGAATATGATTCCGTTATTGATTATTTTAACAAATTCAATGAAACAATCGATAAACTAAATTTATCCCTGCTAGTTCTCCATACGCTTTCTCTTAGAAATATGTTTAGTTTTGAAGAGTTTAAGAAATTCAATATTGAATCAGAAAAGTTGGTAGATGAGCTTGAAGATTCAAGAGAAAAAGATTTTCTAAGATTATCACTGAAGGAATTTTCAGCTGAAACAGAAAAACGACCTGAATTGGGATACAAAGCTCTTAATGAAATTCTACGTTATCTGCTAAAAATGGATGATCTTTCAAAACAATTTCCATTCATTCTTGATGCTTTATTGAGTGATTTAGTAAATTTTGCTTATGTTATAGTAGATGATACTCTAAAGGACTTGTGGATTGAAAGTGCAGTTAAGAGAGCAGAAAGTTTCAACAATGATGGAATGCTTTGTTCTCTTTATGATTTACTGACAAACATTTCTATGAAAGAATACGATATGAAAAAAGCTGAGGAGTATATCGAAAAAGGTGTTAACATAGCAAAAAAACTGAAATCTGATCGTCTACTTGTTACCATGCAACTGAATATCGCTACTATGGAGAAGATGAATGGAAAACTCAATGGAGCATTAGTTATATACAAAAACATGTTGAAAATTGAAAACCTGTTAATACCAACGAAAATTCAAATAATAGAAAAAATAGGTGAAATATACCTTCTAAACGAAGAGTCTGAGAAAGCAGAGGAATTTTATGAAACTGCTCATGAATTAAATAAAAAAAATGGTTTCATTTACGCTCTATTAGAAATTACTTATGGTTATTTACAATTACAAGCCAAAAAAGATGATGGTGAAGCTCTGAAATTTGGAATGCAACTAGCAGAGGAACAATTTGATTTCAACGCTATGTCGTATTTTTATTTCTACAAAGGAATATATCTCCAGAAAAAAGTTAATCTTGCTGATGCTGTAGAACAGTTTGAACGAGCTTTAGAATTTTTTGAAAATCAAGTTATCTTAGAAGGAATTGTATATTCATATGGAAAACTTGCTGAATGTTATTTTGAAATGTTTAGAATTACAGAAAATAATGAATTTGCAGAAAAGTTCCTATACTATATTGATAGTCTTCTCAATGTCACTCAGGAACTTGAACATCCATTGTATATTGATGCAATGATTATTAAAGCAAGTTATTTCCAATATAGGGATCTAGAAGAAAGAGCAATAGAAATGCTGCAAACTGCATTAGCTTTTGCAGAAGAACTTGAATTGGAAGAGAAAATAACTGAATTAAACATAAGATTGAAGGACAAACCATCTCTAATTAAAGAACTTAAAGGATCAAATAGACTCTTCAATAGAATCAGAAAGTTCTCTTTTGGAACCCACAAAAAAATACCAATAGTACTTTATCTTCTACTTGTTATTGATGAAGGTGGCTTACCCTTGTATTCATATAATTTCACAGAAACGAAAGGAATGGATGATCTTCTGGTTTCAGGATTAATAACTGCAATAATAAATTTCTCCTCTGAAGTGCTAGGAAAAGGAGTTGAAACACTTCGAAGCATCAACCACGAAGGAAGAGCAGTAATAATTGAACAACAAGAAAATATCATGGCAGTCCTTGTAGCTGATAATGAAACATTTGTATGTAGGTTAAAGGTAAGAAAATTCTTGAAAGAAGCAGTAACAAAAATTAAGGAGAATATAACAATAAAAACGATAGATCAGGAAGAGTTTCAACCTTTAGTACATGAAGTGTTCTTTGATCCTCCTTTTACACTAAAATAGAGCAAGATTATTTTTCTCTCTTCTTTTTCCTCAACATAGATACTGGAAACAATACAAGTATGGTTAATAGGAAATAGATAGTAGTCTCTTCAGTCGGAAGGGGGTCTTCTGTATACTCTTCAGGATGTAAAATATAGTATAGTAAATCTTCAATCTCAATAAGAGCTGTTTTTGTTGAGTTTATGGCATCTATGTATTCCATGAGCTCATATTCAACAACTGAGTTTTCAAGAATACTATTTATTTCCGCTATGAATCCTATAACTTCCTTTGGAGAACCATTATCTATAAAATATTGATAAGCATCTTCGAATTCTTGTTTGGTTTTTCTGAAGAAATATTTGAAATGAGCTCTTGCTAAACCATCTTGGTTGAAAGTGCTAAAGCTTTCTTCACTGAACGAAAAATAATTCATAACGTCTTGAAAGAAAGATGATCCCCAGCCATAAACACTGCTGTGTGGATGAGGTAAACCAAGACCATGACCTAATTCATGGATCATAACAGCTGAATATCCTCTTCTGGGTTGAGAAGGATTAGCATCTTTGAAAATACTATTTTGAGTTCCAAGAAGTATCTCCCAACCCATTCCTCCTAATCCAGCAAATGAAATTCCATTGTATCTGAATCCTATTTCATTGGTTAGGAAGAAATAGCAAGGGAGAACTGTATCAGCTGCATCAAAATCAAAGTAGTTCGTCAGTTCATTGCTTAAATAATAGAATAAACCTTCCATCACTTCCACATACATACCATTGACATCTTCGTCAACATAAGAAGCAATTTCATCATAAAGCTCTGGATAATCAGTTAGTGAGACGTAATCCACACTCACTTCCCAGTTAATCCAAGGAAGATCGCTCTCTAATTGACTAAACATTCTACTTTCTGAAATAACCCATTCAATTTCTTCAGCTGTAAACCCGTTATTGGTCAGATTATCAAATACTTTTACTTGAAGAGAATATGATTCTCCAATCTGATCATCTGAAAAATATGCTGAAAATACATTTCCAAGATATGAATACAACCATTCAGCAATATAGGTTGTCAATATCTCTTGACCAGCTGGAGTATATGGATCATGTGTTTGAATAAGAGTATCGATGTCTGGATAATCATAATAGCTAAAATATCCTACATTAAAAGCTGTCCAAGCAGTTAATATCCAATCAAAGTACCAAGAACGAGAAGATAAGTCAATATAGCAGAAACGATTTTCTCCTCCCCAGCCTAAAGTTGGTCTGGATGGGATTTCATCATATCCAGAATACCAATGAGTGATTGTTTCATTTGTGTCATAAGAAATCTTATCAATGTTGTACCAATGTTCCAGAGAGTGATCTGGAGCATCAAAAGATGAAAAATTAAGGAAATAGAGTGTATATCCACTCCTTTCTAATATTGGATTATGAATGAAAGTCGAAATAAACTTCTCAACATCTTCAGCATCTGCGACTAATCCATCTTCTGGAAGAAAAACATCTGATCTCTCACCTGAAATGATATCTTCATTGAGTTTTGTAATATTTAAGGAGAAACCTACTCCTGTTCCATTAATACTATTTGATAAAATGTAGTTTTTCAAACTATTAACATACACATCTTCAATGTGTTCGAAATCATAGTTGAAATTAAGCTGAGTTGTTCCATAGTTGACATCCCATTTAGTAAAATTACTTGGAAGTATATCTTCAATTGAATCTTCGTCAATAATATCTTGATCAAAACCGAGAAATCTAACATAAACAGTTAGATTGGTGTCAAAGTTATCAGGTAAACTAGAAATATAATCTATTCTTTCTTGAGTGTGACTTGTTTCTCCAACAACTACGAAGGATGAGATAAACAGCAGAAAAACGGAGAAAGAAATCAGCTTCTTTTTCATAGCTATAACATGCAGAAAACATATTTTAATGTAACTCATTCACAATTTGATTCCATGAAGGACGAACAGAGATAATATAACAACGTGAAAATAGCATTACAGTCCTCTTAGCAGATAATGAAACATTTGAAAGATTTTCCGAAATAAGGATAACCTAGCATATCAATATATAACATAATTAATCCTTATTTATGCTAGAGAATTCACCCTTTTTTTCTAAATTGAAATCAAGTTTAATCCGTTTTTCTTCCTAACCATTCTGGTTTTTTTATCTTTCCTGACCATTTTGGTTTTTTTATCTTTCCCTTATACATTAATGTCCCTATAACTCCAGCAGCAACAGCAGCTCCCCCCAGAGTAGTACTAAGAACGATGATCAAAGTTAAATTTGATCCTGTATCAGCGGTTTTTATGATGCTAACTTCTTCAGATGCAAGATTTCCAGCGCTATCATTGGCATAAAAAGTGATAGTAATATTTACTTCGGTTAAAGCTGACCATGCTGTTTGATTGATTGTACCGCTAAAAGAGTCAATATAATAGGAAATACCTCCATTGAGAGTAAACCATACTGTATCTAAATTAGCATCTGTAACCGTAATGTCAAAACTTGGCGCATCGCTGCCAAATTCATCACCAGCATCAGGCGTGTTGATTGAAATAGTTGGAGCTTCAACATCTTTTATTATAATAACCTCTGCAGAACCAATATATCCAATCATGTCTCTAACATAAAACGTTAGTGTAATACTACCAGAAGGCGCTACATCCCATGCAGATTGGTCAATTGTTCCATTCTCTTCAAATGTATAATTATGTAATCCGCTATCAAGAGTATACCACATTTCATCTATATTTGGTTCAATGATGGTTACATCAAAATTTGGTGCGTTGAGACCAAATATGTCGTTGGGATTGGGTGAATTTATTGTAATTACTGGAGCTGTATCATCCCAAATTGGTAAGTAATCTATCCCCGTACCAAAATCGTGAGGATCATCACCAATGCCGTCGTTGTTAATATCGCTTCCAGTATAATTATCCCAATAATTACCAATTAACAAACTATTCCAAACATTATTTGAAGACGGATAACCATAATCAACAGCATGTTCTCCATTTAGTACAAAGTAATTTGAATAAACTAAACTTCCGTTGCTACCTAGTACGATATACACACCGAATAAAGAATTGCTACTTATTTCATTATTTGAAATAATGTTATTATCTGTATCATCTAAATAAACCCCATAAGAATTGTTACTTATTTCATTATTTGAAATAGTGTTGTAGCCAATATTACTTACCGAGATACCATAAATACTATTTTTTACAGTGTTTCCATCAACTGTATTATTGTGGCTACCACTCGATAAAAATATTCCATAATCTATGTTGGTATCAATAGTATTTTCTGAAATTTCATTCCAAAAACCAATAATATTTATTCCACATAAATTGTCATTAATATTGTTTCCCGATAAAGTGTTATAGTTACTATTTTCTCCAAATATGCCTACATCATTTGAATTTGCAATGTTTGATGAAACTGTGCTACTATTACAATCACTAAGTAATATTCCTGCATAACCATTATTAGAACAATCGTTCTCGAAAATATTTCCATAAGTATTATTAAATAAATAGATTCCAGCATCAGCAATAGATGTTCCTGAATTACTTAAAGTGCAATTCTTAATTGAAAAATATACTCTAGAATTAATTATTGAAATACAACTTCCTGTTCCCTGTGCATCTATCTCTAAATCTTCTATAACATATGGATCAGCAACAGATCCGGAACCGCTACACCAATATTGACTCTCTGCCCATGTCCAATTATGACCCCCAATGCCTATTGCTGCTGCATTAATTGTGATAGGAGCCATTAAGTTCCATATTGGTAAATAATCTTGATTTCCTGCTGTACCTGGAATAGTAAATGGGGTGTCTCCGATACCATCACCATTGGCGTCTTCACCATCATAATTAGCCCAATAATTACCAATAAGTGAATTATTCCAGCTGGTAAAGGCATTATTATCCCGTGCGATAGGATTATTATTTCTAAAGTAATTCTCATAAAATAGGTTGTTAATAGCAGATGGACCTTTTATTTGTACTCCTGCAAAAGTATTGTCAGAAATATCGTTTCCCCAGATGGTGTTGTTAAAACTATCCTTATCGATCATAATCCCTTCTGCAGTATTGTTTTTGATGTTATTTTCAGAGATGAGGATGTTGTTATTCGATGTTTCTAAACTAATACCTTCTCCGAGATTATTACTTATGTTGTTATTCGAGAAAGATGCAAAAGTACAATCATTAAGTAATACTCCAGCCACGTTATCAGTAATATTATTTCCTGAAACGAGGATAGCACTACATGTATCTATATTCATCCCTTCTCCGACATTGTTTATTATATTGCTATCAATAATTTGTCCATTAGTTACATTAGACAAAAGGAGACCTTTGTTCCCACTAATAGTGCAATTTGTTATAATAAAGTATTTTGCAGAATTAAAAATACTAAGGCAAAAAGCAGTTCCTGTAAAAAGAATATCTTCGATAATATAAGGATCACTTTCTATTCCATTACCAGTGCAAATACCCTGGTCTTTCGCCCAAGTCCAATTCTGTGGCTCACCAGGAAGGTCATTAATTTCTACATCTTGATATTCAACAGAAAATATTAAACTATTAACATTCTCTGTAGGAAAACTACTAATTTGTACCAAAGTAGATACAGAACATAATAATATTACAAATATTAACGCATCAACTCTTTTATTCAACAATAACACCAAGCTAAAGCTATACAAAATGTTACATATAAACTTATTTGAAATTTAGATGAAAAAGAGAAAAAAAAAGTAAAAGAGATTAAAATCATATTTTAGTGCAACTCATTTGCTTTTTGCTTCAATGTTCTAAATTCTCAAGGGGCTAATCTGATATTTCAGTCCAATAATCTTCATGACATCCACTGCATCTTCAATTGTATTTGCTGATAATTCTAGAGCTTCTACAATCTGATCTAGAAACAGTATCTCAACTGTGTTAAGTTTATCAGTTTTCTTCAGAATTGTTGCTAAACCTCTGTGACTGTTTTTATCAAGTTTATTTTCTAACAGATGAACATCGTTAAAAATGGGATGAGATGCTAAAGGTTGGATACAAACAACTTCTAGAACTTCAACAGCTTTTGTTATCAGCTGTAATAAAAGATCAGTTTCATCATTAAGATAATCAACGAATTCGCTAGATAATTTATTTCTAGGAATTAGCAATAATTTGCGGTAGGAACGTAAAAGAAACCCGATAGAAGAATCAAGAATCTCGGTGATTTTGTAGAAGTGATAATCATCAGGAGCTGGGCGTACGCTACCATAGAGTACTCGTGTCACTTTCATAACTAGTTTATCAGCTTCACGTTCTAAATCCTTAGCCTCTCCTAGAAGATCATTGCATTCTTCATGACTTTCACCTTCAACATAAGAATCAAATGCTTGTTTTAGCTTTCCAAATGCTTCTCTTACTTTTTTGCCATGTTTAAGTGAAATACTTGCTTGAACCCATCCTGGTCTTGTTTCAGTTGCAAAAATTAGAAATGAGATAGCAAGTAATCCTAGAATAACTGCTATGACTAAAATGGGGAATTTTAGCATGTTGTCGATATTATTGCTTGTTGCTGGTCCCCAAATTGAGAGTGAGGTAGCTGAAAAAACCAACCCTATTGCAATTAAAGGACCGGTGAAATAACCTGAATCTAATGAAGCTCGATAAATTCCTAAGCTTTGTTCTCTCTTAACAATTGGAACAACATCTCTTGTTATTGAAGGAAGACTGGGATAATAAACTGCAGTTCCGATTCCTGCTACAATCATCAAAATCAAAACTAAGGCAAAATTACTTGTAAGTGTAATTAAACCCATTGCTAATCCTTCAGTGAGTAAACCAATAATTGTAGCTTCTTTTCGTCCAAATCTGTCACTAAGTCTACCTGTCAAAGGCATGGAAATACTCCAAGCTAAAGTAAATGCTGACATTACTATACCAATTTGTGTAGCAGTAAAACCATAAATTGTAGTACTGAGCATTATAGGAAGAAGGAGAACAATAATACTATCCATTATTCGAGAAAAGTGTCCTGCTAGATAGGTAAGTAGGAGTGTAGGTGTTCTTATGATATTCCTAAGTTTCCACTGTGTTTCCACTTTAGTTGAATCAAGCAAAATTTCTTCCTTTGAACCCTTGACTAATTCTGTTGTTTCTACATTTCTTAAAAGGAAAATTCCTACTAGCAAAGCTACTCCAGCAACAATGAGTGCAAAAATAAAACTTGCTGCAAATCCGTCCTGGTTTTCACCTATCAACCCTGCAAAGAACGCACCTAAACTTGAACCCATATAAACAGAAAATTCCATTGTACCTAATGAAAATGCACTGCCTTCTGAACCTGCAATGTCTGTCAAAGCAGACATTGAAGCAGTGAAGAAAAATCCTAATCCTCCACCTATGAAAACATTTCCAATTATTAAACCGGCTAGTTTGAGATAACTAGCAAGAGCTATTACGACTGAACCAGCAACTAATAATGACAAACCAATTATCATGGTGTTTTTTCGCTTGAGTTTGGAACTTACTCTACTACTAAAAAAACCGCTAAGTCCTTTAAATAAACCATAAGCTACTATTGTAGAAGCTATCTGTAAGAAAATAAGAAAGTTTTGTAAATTATCACTTGAATCGAATAAACCATATGGAAGAATGCTGTTAGCATAAAGAGCTAATGACGTTCTTTGTACACCATAAGTTATCCCAGTAAGTAGTAATGTTGATATAAGGGGAAACCATTTTCCGAAAGAAGAGCGAATAGTAGTTGAAGTAGATTTAGAACTCATTGTTAGCAATAATGTAAGATTGTTATCTGATAAGAGTTTTTCCCTAAACTAAAAAAAGTGTGTAAAATGAGAAATAATAACTGGAAGAAGAAAAATAATCCAAAAATTAGCGATGAATCCAAGATTATTCTTGTATCAACAGCTGTTTATTCCATTATTCTTATCGCTCTCTATATTTATTCCACTTATATCAACACAGGATTTGAAATAATCATATCCGACCAGATAATTTTCTTTAATAGAGGGATAGCAATTATTGATGGGCTCCTTCCCTACAGAGATGTTTCTGTTGATGCTGCATCATTGAGTCCTTATCTATGGGCTCCCATTGTGTTTCTTTCAATGTTTTTAACCGGTAACTATTCAACTGATTTCGTGACTAGCGACAATTATTTTCTAAATGAAAGCATGATGATAAGTTCATACATTTTCAGAATATTTTTTGCCTTTTGCCTGATAATTTCAGCACTTTTACTTTATCGTCTAGTACATAAAAGAAATAATAAAAATGCTCTAAATATTACTCTTCTCTACATTTTAAATCCCTTTTTCCTCTACCTTTTTTCTTTCTGGGGATCTGATGAGTGTCTATTGCCATTGCTAATACTTCTTCCAATTTATCTGTACGAAAGGGGAAACAATACCTTAGCTACTTTCAGTATAATTCTTGGTGCTGGATTCAAATATTTTCCGATTTTGTTAGCTCCTTTAGTATGGATTTATTCAAAAGATTGGAAGGAGAGAAGTTTGCAAACCTTGTTGTTCCTCATTGGGTTAACAGCAATTTCCCTTCCCTTCTATCTTATAGCCCCTGCAGCTTTTATCAACCAATTTAAAAATCCTGTAGTTGCCCCAGGAAATCAAGGTTTGTTTACTTTAATACAAAATTTTAGTAGTACTGACATTAACCAGTATAATCTTGTCATTCAGATTGTTACAATGAGTCTAATCCTGTTAGCGGGTCTTTTCTTCTTTCTGAAAAAAGGTGTTTGGAAATATCACAAAACTATAGTTTTTCTTATCATCTTTTTTGTTATTTACCCGAAAATTCAAGTTTCGTATTTTGCAATGATAATCCCTTTTACATCCATCTGTGTATTTACTGAGGGAAAGATAAAATGGTCTTTTCTATTATACTATATCTTAGGTACAACATTAGGGGAAGCATCAGATTATCTTCTAGCTGAAACTCAACAACTCCTCTATTTGGAAGTGCTGTGCTGGTTTTCGTTAGGTCTTTTCTATGTGACATCGTTACTGTTTATTATTTACTTTCTATTTATTAACAAACGAAATGGATCAGCTAATAATTCTGAATCCATAGGACAAACCTCTTCCTAGTACCAGCATTTATCTGGAAAATTTTACTCTTTAACTTATTCTTGAATCTTGCAGAAATCTGTCTAATCTGTTTTTCATTCATCAGCATCACAGTTATGTTTTGGATTTTCACTTTTTCATTATTAAGCACTTCATCTAGAAGTTTGAACGTGAAATCCATCCCATCTGATGCCCCTCCAACCATCTCACTTTTTACTCCTTTCCATCCCCTTTTCTTCCAAAGTTTAGTTTGATCACTATCGTAAATGGGAGGAAAACATAAGAGAGTTGAATAGTTTCCTTTGGGGATCAAATTCTCCACAATCTCTCCTTTAGATTGTAAAATTGTTATAAATTCAGAAAGACTATTCGCTTCAATATTCTTACTCGCAGAATTGATAGAAGTTTCATTAATTTCAGTTGCTATAACCTCTTTTTTGTATTTCTTTGCAAGGATCATAGCTAAAGCTGCACTCGCTCCAGTTCCAATTTCAATGAGAGGATCTTGTGATTGTGTTAAAGAGTTAACAATTTCACAATAAACATGTCTAATTCCTAGAGCTGGAATTAGATGACCTTCTGGTACATCTAAATCTATTTGGAGAACTTCTTTGAATAGGTATTTATTTAGAATAGAGAGAACCTTTGGATTTCCTAGATCAAACTTTGGTGGATTTTCTGAAATTAGAAATGAATTGAGATCTGGATATTTCTCTACTAATTTGCTAAAAGGTAAAGTGAAATATTTAGCTTCATATTCCTTGTGAATCATTTTCTCACTATCAGAATTATTGATTGAATATGTAATCTGCTTAACCTAGTATTTAAAAGAAATGATTTTATTCTTAAATTATACAACTGAATTCAAATCCGTGGTAAAATGAAAATCTTAATAATTTCAGGTGCAAGACCTCAGTTTATCAAATTAGCTCCAATAATTAAACAAATTTTAAAGGAAGATGATATGAAATTAATCCATCTTCATACAGGGCAGCACTTTGATGAAAATATGTCTAAGATATTCTTTAGCGAACTGAATATTCCTCCTCCTGATATTAATCTAAATATAAATCGAGGCTCACATGCAGAATTAGTTGGAAAAATGCTAATTGATATTGAAAAAGTGTTAAGTAAAGAAAAACCTGATGCTGTTTTTGTTGCAGGTGATACTAACTCAACTATTGCAGGTGGCATAGCAGCAATTAAGCTTTTAATCCCAGTAATTCACTTAGAATCTGGTTTAAGAAGCTTTGATTATCGTATGCCTGAGGAAATAAATAGAAGACTAACAGATCATCTAAGTACACTTTTAATAACAACTTCTAGCACAGCAACAAGAACTTTACTTTCTGAAGGAATTAAAAAAGATTGGATTTTTCAGACTGGGGATACAATGGTAGATGTCGTTCTCAATAATCTTGAAAGAGCTAAAAATGAAAGTAAAATACTACAGACTCTCAACTTGACAAATCAAGCTTATTTCCTATTAACTTTACATAGACAAGAGAATGTTGATGATAAAGAAAGATTAGAACCAATACTAAAAACTCTGATAGACCTTAATCATAAAATTGTTTACCCTATTCATCCCCGAACAAGAAATAGAATCAAGGAATTCAAACTGGATTATTTACTAAAAAATGAAAACATCATATTGACTGAGCCATTAGGATATCTAGATTTCATTCAACTCCAAGAAAACGCAAGCATTATTTTAACAGATAGTGGTGGTATTCAGAAAGAAGCTTTAACACTCAAAGTTCCTTGTTTAACGCTCAGAGATAATACTGAATGGGTAGAAACCTTAGAACAAGGCACCAATATACTTGTTGGAGCTGATAGAGAGAAAATATTTGATGCGGTATCAGTTTTTACAGATAAACAAAAAGTGGATAAAATAGATTGGACCAATCCTTACGGTGATGGAAAAAGCAGTGAAAGAATAGTTAAGGAAGTTTTAAAGAGATTTAAAGAAGGAAAAATGGTTGTGCCTACTCATTTCATGGTTAAATAAAACTCTAATCCAGAACCTCTTTGATCTTTTCAGCTAATTTTATAGCTTGATTTCTTCTACTGAATTGTTGGATCTTTTCTTCATCACAACCGAATTCAAGAGAACCGTTTTTCCACTTATTGTAAAGAATGCAAAGTTCCTCAGCTATTTGTTCTGAATCCATAGAAACTTTAGTGAATTGTTGTTTTGTTTTTTCACACCATCTAGATGCTTCTCCATCCTCCCCGATGAGTAGAATATGGGAATTACAGAAAGCATAATCGTAAATTTTTGTTGGGAGTGTGTAAGATGTTTTTGGGGGGATTAGGACAATATTTAGAGATGATTGATTGATTTCTTTGAATAGAGCTTCTCCACTCAAAAGTCCTAAGTTGTTGAAATATTCTCCCATGTTTGTTTTTTCAAGAATTTTGTTTAATGTTTTACTGGAGGTTTTTCCAGCGTATTGTAATGCTACTTCATCAATCTTTAAGTTAGATTTATCGATAAATTTCCTCATTCCTAATGCTAGAGCTTCAAAACCCACTTGCCTTAAAATGTAAAAATGACCAAAATAGGAGACTGTAAATTTGTTGCTTTTCTTTATCTTTAAATCAGGTCTGTCTTCTTCAAAGAATCCGTTATAGATAACCTCAATTTTTTTATCACTTATATTTAGGCTATTTGAGATTAATTCTGAGCATTCTTCGCCAACAGTAATAACAAGATTTGATTCTTTTATAATCTTCTTTTCTGTATGTTTAACAATCTGCTTAATAATTGGAGGAAAGAACATGTAGGGACTTCCAGTTAGAGGATCTCTATAATCAATAATTAGAGGTAGCTTGTTCTTTTTTGCAAGTTTACAAGCCATAAGAAAACTTGAATGTGGGGGGGCTGTTACCATTACAGCATCAATTCTTTCTTCATTAATAATTTGTTGACCTTTCTTCTTTGCTCTTCTATTCCAAAATCTGAAAATATCTGGGAAAAAGAAAAAAGTGTCAAGTTTGAGAGTTTCGAGTAAAGCTAGAATCTTTAATTTGTATCCTATTTTTCTGATACGAATACTTCTTGCTACTTTAAGTGATTGAATATTGTATTTTTCTTGTAATTCTTTATCATGAAGGATATCTTGATGCGATGTTAAGAGTGAGACATCTATTCCTTTCTCTGGAAAATATTTAGTGAAACTTGCAGGACGGTAACCGCCAGTAATCTTGTCAGCTGGAGAAAAGTAAGCTATAAGTAATATTCTCATGATAAGCACTCTAATTGTAAATTTTATCTATACCTATCAATTTTTCTAAAACAACACAAATAAACATTCCTTTTAACTTGAATATTGAAGCGTTTAAACTGATTTTCAAAAGTTTTTTATATTGTGCATTATCAAAACAAGTATGACAGATTTCCTTTTCATTGTTTCCTCAGACAAGAAGAGTTTGGAAAAAACCAAAGATCTTTTTCCTTCTAAAATGAAACATCAAGAAGAAATAAATGACAAAGGTTTACAGATTATAATCAGAGATTTTGAGAAAAACAATTACGAATTGGAAATCAAGAAGAAGAATTATCATTTTTCTCCTAACATATTGAAGCACAAAGATATTTCTAGTGAAACATCAATAAAGAAGGAATCTTCAGAAAATATTCAACCATTTATTGAAATTGATTTAGAAAAAAAAGAAGCTATTATCTCAACAGATCCTATGGGAACCGATTTTATCTATTTTTCTTATGTTGGTAACACATTGTATATTTCTTCACAGATGAAATATATACTCCAAAGTGAAGTGGGGCTCTTAGGTTCTTTAGATTATGATGCAATGCTGGAGTATGTTTTTTCTCATTGCATATTGGGGATGAAAACTTTCTTCAAAAATATTAAACTTCTTCCCTACAATCGTACAATCAGAATTAATTATAATAAGATAGAATCAGATCATATCGATTCTTTTCTTTTAACTAATAGCGAAATAAAATATCAGTTTCCAACTGATTACAAGAAAATGGATAAGGAAGGATATAATAAAACCGTAGAGGAACAGGCTCTTCAATTTAGGGATTATTTTACGAAAATATTGAACCTAAGAGATAACAACAATTATTTCCTTCTATCAGGTGGATTAGATTCCAGAACTTTAATTACAGCTGTTGATCAAGATATTAAATCGAAATATAGTGGGATAACTTTTGATTATTCTTCTACTGGTCAAAATGTCACTTATGCAAAGAAAGTTGCAGAAATTCTTGATGTTGAGCACATAGTCAGGATAATAGATGTTGAAGATACGGTAAGAGATTCAATAAAGCATATGTGGTTTTGCGAAGGAGTATCAACACATGTAGCTTCAAGATTAGTTAGCTTTCTAGAAGAAGTGGAAACCAAAAATAATCTGTATATTGATGGTTATCTAGGAGATACGCAACTTGGAGGGGAATTTTTTACTTGTATTAAAGAAAAAAATATGCGAAAGGATACTTCATACTCTTTACTTAAAGCAATGCAATTACATAATTATTTCTTCCCACCAGAAATATTTGAGAAAATGGCGAGAGAAAAGAATATTCTGAAAAGAAGTGTCATCCCTGAATTAAAGAAACATTCTGATCTACTTTGGAAAGTGAATAATAAAAGAATGCAAACTGAGTGCCTTTTAGCACTAACAAGAGGTAGAAAATACACAATAGGTGGTCCAAAGACGGTAGAAAATTATGGAACAACAATTTTACCGTTTTATCACCCTCAAATATTCAGTACCTACATTAAGATTCCTTATGAACTGAGAGAAAAACGAAACTTTGAACTTGATATCTTAAACTTTCTAAATGAAGATATAGCGATGTTACCTACAACATCATCCAAATTTAAGAGATTGAAAATCGTACAAAATTCTCTAAAGGCAGTTAGATGGTTTGAAAGGAAATTGGGTGTGTCTATTATACCTAAATCATATGCTCCAATATACAAATGGACAGATGAAGAAAATTCATATTATAAATTCATTAATAAAATTATACAAGATGATAATTCTTTCATCTGGAACTTATTTAACAAGGATGAAGTTAGAAAACAATTCGATTATCTTTTCAAAAGAAAAAGTCATCTGGAGTTATTTCTATCAGCATTTATAGATCTTGAAATTATGATGAGGTTATACTTTGGCCTTCATAAACCTGATAAAATCTCAATCGTAAGTGAAAATCTAAATCTAAAAGTGGATTCGTCACCACTTTTTGAAGCATATGATATAAAGAAAATAATCTCAGAGTAGAAGTAAGTACTTTACAGATTAAATGCCAATTTTTACTATTTTTCTGTTATGTGTAGAATCTTCTGTCACAATGTTTCGAGTATCGAAGAAAATGTAAGGGGAAGAAGCGAGTGTATCAATTTCTTCGAAAGCAAGTAATTTATACATATTATGGTCAGAAAGTAAGATTATGATGTCAGCACCTTTAAGGATTAACTTTAGGTCACTTTCAACATTTGTTTTCGATAGTTTTTCTAATTCTTCTTTACTATACAATGGATCATGTAACCAAACATCTGCATTACTTTGTTGAAGATTATTTATGATATCAATTGTTGGTGAATATCGATGTTCTTTGACATTTCCTCTGTATGTGAAACCTAGAAGAACAATCTTTGCATTCTTAATGTCTTTTTGAATATTTTGAAGTTCTTCTCCCATTTTTTCAATTACATGAACAGGCATGAGTGAATTTACTTCTCTTCCAGATGAAATTAACTTTGAATCTAAACCGATCTCCCTGAGATTTTGGAGTAAGAAATGTGGATAGACAGGAATACAATGACCTCCAACTCCCGCTCCAGGCATTAGTATATTTCCTGCAGGTTCAGAATTAACAGCATCTCTTACTTCATAAAAATTGACATTGAGTTTGTCAGCAATTCTTGCTAGCTCATTTGCTATTGCAATATTCATGTCTCTGTAGACCCCCTTGAATACTTTAACAGCTTCAGCTGTTGTAGCGGAACTCATTTTTATCACACCTTTTTCTACAAACGTTTCATAGAATTTAGCAATCTTATCAGTGCTTAATGAATCAAATCCACCAACGATTTTTGGATAATTCACAGTGATATCTGCCATGGCTCTACCGCTATAGGTTCTTTCAGGAGAAAATCCTATGCCAAAATCTTCTCCAGCTTTTAAGCCTGAAATTTCTTCTAATAATGGTTTAATTATTCCCTCAGTTGTACCTATTGGGAGAGTAGTTTCTTGAATAATTAGATGTCCTTTCTCCAAATGTTTAGCAATTTTTTCTAGTAACTCTTTCAATGGATCAAGGTGAGGTTGTTTGTTCTCATCAACTAAGATCGGGATGATAATTACAATAATGTCTGAGGATTTAACCGCATCACTAACGGATAATGTAGCAGAAAATTGTTTATTTTCAAGTGCTTTAACAATCCCTTCCTTTACTCCTGGTTCTCCAACAATTGGAATTATACCTTGATTTAAACCTTTAACTAATTCTGGACTTATATCAACTCCTATCACATTGTATCCTGCTTCTAAGAAAACGGTACAGATTGGTAGACCCATCTTTCCTAATCCAAAAACACTGATTGTCAAAGAACGATTTTTTAAAGCGTTGGAAGTGTCCTTTAAATTCATTGAGAAGTATTTCATCTATGTTTAGAGGTAAAAAAGTTATTTTTAAATCTATTTAAGCGTAATCACAGCTAGTGAAGATTATCTTATTTTTAAATAATAATTTTCCCAAAAGCACTGAAATACATAAATATTAATTTACTTGCAGTACAAAGGAATTAATAGTATGAATTCGAAAACTTGGAACTTGACTAATTTATATGAAGTTTTCATCCAACTTGAAGAAGATATGAACATCTTCAATTTGAAGGTTCAAGATATGATTTTATGGGAAAGAATTAGATTCAAAGTTTTCAAAGAACTGTTTCTAAAGAAAGCTATTCATGCTCAAGATGAAGATGATGTTTCGTATAGTTTTATTGAAAAAAGGAAGCTTAAGAATTATTATCTAAAAAGTAAAAATTTTTTGCGCGCTATCTTTCAGCTGAATCGTAACCCTTTCCTTACTAAAAAGAAGGATATCTTGTTTATTAGTAGTCCAAGAAGAAAACTAAAGCAAAATGGTAAGTGGTGGGATATATATACAGATTATTTTGTTGAAGAATTGGGACACTCATACGTTTCGATGGAAGATGACTTTAAATTACAAATCTTCACACCTCCACAAACTAAGAATCTACGCTATTTTACCTTTCTTGAGATTTTAGTACTCCTTAAAAGAATATTAGGGCTCTCGAAAATAACTCTTACAAATGGTGAACTAAATTCTTTAAAAAGACTTGAAGATACTTTTTATCAGAAATTTGAAGTTAAAATTAATTTTACTCAATTAGCTAAGGAATATTTAGCTAGAAGAAAGATGATCATTCCTCTCTATAAAAGAGTGCTAAAAAGGGTTCAACCAAAGTTAGTTATACTAGTTTGTAGTTATGGAAAAGAGAATTTCATAGAAGCTTGTAAACAGAACAAAATTCCTGTTGTGGAGTTACAGCATGGAGTTATAACAAAATATCATACAGGCTATTCATATGAAAAAGAAACTGCAGAAAAGATTCTATTTCCCGATTTTCTTTTTACTTTTGGAGAATTTTGGAAAGAGACAATCAATTATCCGATAGAAAAAGAGAAAATAATAAGTGTTGGTTATCCTGAACTAGAAAACCAGAAAGAAGCAGTTAAGAATATTCCAAAGAAAAAGCAGATACTAATTATCTCTCAACCAGGTTCTGGTGTCTCGTTATCAGAATTTGTAGTAAAATTAAGTAAAGAGAAGGATCTAAATTACAACATAGTTTACAAACTTCATCCAGGTGAAAGTGCAACATGGAGGGCAGATTATCCTTGGTTGATCGGAACTAACATTGAGGTAATTGATTATGGCACCAAAGACCTCTATGAACTCTTTGCAGAATCAGAAGTGCAAATTGGTGTGAATTCAACAGCATTATTTGAAGGAATGAGTTTTGGATTGAAAACTTTTATTTTAGATCTGCCAGGAATCGAATATATACAACCTTTAATCGATAAGAAAATCATTACAATTATTAGCAATCCCCAAGAAATAATGAAAGTAATTGATTCTCAAAGTAATGAAACTTTTGAAACTGAGAGGTTTTTTAAAAGAAATGCCACTAAAAACATAATTGATGAAATAGATAGATTGATTTCTAAAACTTAAACAAACAAAATAAAAAGAAAAAGAAAAATTGGACTAATTAAATATTTAGTCTAATTGGTTCAATATAACCTAATTCTTCCAGTTTATCAAGTACTTTTTGAACACTTTCTTCGATAGATTCTTTATCAGTTTCACAGATAACTTCAGGAGCTTGTGGTTCTTCATAAGGGTCGTCTACACCGGTAAATCCTTTAATTTCACCAGCACGAGCTTTAGCGTAAAGTCCTTTTAAGTCACGTTTCTCGCAATCTTCAACAGGACATTTAACATAGACTACCATGAAGTTTCCTATTCTTTGTCGAATTTCATCTCGAACTGATCTGTAGGGCGCAATATTAGCCATCATAGCAATCACACCGTTTCTAGAAAGCAAATGTGTTACAAAACCTACTCTGCGAATATTCTCATCACGGTCTTCTTTACTGAACCCTAAACCTTTGCTTAGATTCTGTCTAATAAGATCAGCATCTAAACGCTCAACGAGATAGTTTCGTTTTCTTAATTCAGCTTCTACAACCTTAGAAATAGTTGTTTTTCCTGAACCGCTCAAACCTGTAAAGAGGACTGAAACACCTTCTTGTTCAGGTCTTTGATGCTTGTTTTTTACTCCATCCATTAGGATCATCGCTACTTCTGGTCTAGTGAATTCTCTAGGAAGCATTTCACCATTTTCAAGCATTTCACGAACTTTTGTTCCACTAATAAAAACATGTGCGGATTTATCGTGAGGACAAGTTCTTTGAGTAACCATCTGTTGACACAATTTGCAGTAGAAAGCATGTTCAAATTTCATTGGTTCGACAGCTAATTCTTCTTTTGAGAATTGATCGAAAATTTCTTGAGCATCATAAGTCCCATAATAACCCGAAACTCCAGCATGATCCCTTCCCACAATGAAATGACTACAACCATAATTCTGTCTGCTTATTGCATGCAAAATAGCTTCTCTTGGTCCTGCATAATGCATATTTGCAGGGTATACTCCTAAGAATGTTCTATCTTTGGGATAATAATTATTCAAAATAACCTTGTAAGTTTCCATTCTTGTATTGGCTGGAATGTCACCTTTCTTTGTAAAACCAATAAGTGGATTTACAAATAGTCCATCAACGTATTCTAAAGCAACCTTTTGAAGATGTTCATGAGAACGGTGAATTGGATTTCGTGTTTGAAATGCGACAACTTTTGACCAACCTTTCTCAGTGAAAGTTTCCCTAGTTTGTTTTGGGGTTAAACGATATTCATTGAGATCTTTATGAGGAATCTCTTCAATTAGTTTTACTTCTCCTCCGAGATAAACATTATCTGATTGATATAATGCAGCAACACCTGGATGAGCTGTATCGTCTGTTTTGTAGACATGAATTGCTTCCTCTTTCTTATCAGGTTTATAGATATCAGAGATTTTCATAATTCCTATGTGTATCTCTTCCCAAAGAAGTGATATCTCATCTCCAACTTTAATTTGTGATGCAAAATCGTCATCAACAGTCAATGTAATTGGGATTGGCCAAACTGTTCCATCTGCTAATCTCATATTCTTGATTATGCTATTATAATCCTCTTCGCCTGTGAAACCAGTTAAAGGAGAATAAACTCCTGTACTCAAGCATTCTAAATTTGCTAATCCTCTCTCATCAAGTTTCAATTTGGGGATAACTTTTGCTTTTTCTACCAGATCAAATCTTTCTTTCTCATCTGTTACTATTAAATTGATAAGTTTTCCACCGTGTGGCGATATAAGTTTATTTTCGTCACTCATTTTTGTTCCTTTCTTTCTGTATTAAATTAAATATTTGCTGTGAAGCTATATCTGAAGTCCCTACTATTGAGTCTACAAGAGTGTTTTTTTGATTGAATATAAAATCTTGACTATACGTATCTGTAGCTTTTCCACCAGCTTCCTCAATGATTAAACATCCTGCTGCTATATCCCATTCGTTTTTCGGACCTAGGCTGAAAGTAGCATCAGCTTTACCTGCGGCTACTAATGCTAGTTTGTAAGCTATCGAACCCATTGGGATAATTTCTGCAAATTCCTCAAAAAACTCGAATTCACCTCGTCGGATTTCTGATCGACTGGCAACAATTGTCGGTTTATCAGAGAGTGTTTTTTTGACATGAATTGGTTTTCCATTAAGTTTTGCTCCCTTACCTTTTATTGCTGTAAAAATCTCTTCCTTCAAAGGATTCAAGATGAGTCCAAGGACTGGTTTACCTCTCTGAACTAAAGCAATTGAAATCGCATATTCAGGGATACCCGAAACGAATTCTTTTGTACCGTCAATTGGATCAACTATCCAAACCAATTCTTTTTCAAGACGATCAGGATTATCTCTTGTCTCTTCTGATAACCATCCAATTTCAGGAAAATGCTTGGACAACTCTTCTTGTAGAATGTTGTTTACTGCATAATCTCCCGTTGTAACTGGATCATCATTGCTCTTAATAAATTTATCAAAACCATTTTCAACTATTTCTAACAATTTTTTAGAAGATTTTTTAGCTGCATAAAGCAATACTTCGAACTCTTTATTCATGTTCTTAACATCATTATTTTCTACAAGCATTCAAAATTTTGCCTAATAATATCTATTTAAATCATTAGTTAAGGAATAAAGTCAATTCCTTTGCTAGAACCTTATATTTCAACTGAAAATTAGAATTTTTTTTGAAATAGATAAATCTGAAGAAAAAACAGTCAATGTTGAATTTCTTCTCAAGAGATTAAGAAAAAACCAATAACAAAAAAGTCCTTACTAAAATTATATGAATAATTAGATTCTTTAAAATAGTTATCTCCTAGCTGCTCTCCTATATTTTAGATACTTTTAAAAACTGATATGATGGTTAATCATCTGGTGAATCTTTGAATGTTTGGTGATAGAGAATCCTCGTTATTGGATTTGGGTAAAAGTTCAAAATTTGCTATAACTTTCTTTATCTCTTTTGTAATTGCAAAGTTACTTGGTCTAGTTTTCACAAAAATATTCACTAATACTCTATCAGAAAGTGATATGGGACTATATTCCATAATTACATCAGCAGTAGCTCTAGTGATTGGATTTTCGTCATTTGGTTTTACAACTGCTGTTAATAGATACACTATAAAGTTTAAAATTTCTAAGAACCTAAATGATTTTAAGAATTTTATTTTTACTGGAATCATTACATATATTGTCGCATTATTTATAGTAACTGCTGTGATTCTTATTGTATATTTTTTCACAAGGCAAGGTCCTTGGTTCTTAAATGTAGAAAATTACATTGTAACTGTTTTATTAATTACACTAGTTGTTTTCGCACAAATCTTCAGCACGATCTGTTATACTATTGCAACATCTTTGCAAAATAGTAGATATTATACAAGCATCATAATTATGCGAGTTTTATTACAAATCCCTTTTGGAATGCTATTTGTTATATTTTTAGACTTTGGTATATTCGGTCTAGTTATTGGATTAGCTTTATCTGAAACCGTTGTGGCGATTTATAGTATTTATCGAATATTCAAAGATATAGGAATAGGACGATTCTCCCTTCAAGAGTTTAAAAAAATAGTTACATACGCTCTTCCTTCGTACTATGTAGGAAATGTTTGGCAAGGTTTTAACTTGTTAGTACTACTAATGGTTGATTATTTCTATCCATTAACTGGTACGGAAACTATCGGGTTGTACAGATACGGAGCTTTACTCGTCACTAATTTGATACTAATTGCAGGGAACCTGATAAGCATGGTTTACCGACCAGTTATTTACAGAATGTTTGAGAAAAAAGAGCACGATCGTATTCAAGTTACGACAAAGAAAATTCTCAAGATGTTTTTAATGACCATATTACCTTTAGGATTAGCTCTCTATGCTTTTTCCCCGTTATTAATCGTGATGTTTACTAACCTAAGCTATATCAAAAGTATTCATATAATTCCATTTCTTCTTGTAGCTGTTGTATTCAAATATCTGCACAGTATTATAGGTTATGGACACAGTTTATATTTTAAATTATATTGGGATGCAATTTCTGTAACGCTTGCCCTTGGTGTAGGATTTCTTGTAGCATATTTCGTTATTCCAATTAATGCATTAGTAGGTTTAGGAGCATCTTTCTTTGCAATAAGAGTAGTATATTCTATGGGAGCAATATTGGTTTCACAACGTTACTATAAAATCAAACACGATGTTATAGGTTTAATAAAATTATCAACTACTTTTATAATTTCAGTAGGTGTTGGTGTTCTTTTTTACTTCTTTGTTTTCAATGATATTGCAATCTACAACGTTACTATTTCTTTCTCAATCAGTTTAGTATTGTTTATTCTTGCTGTTATCATCACCAAACAAATCAAGAAAGATGATATCAGTTTTTTCACTTCTATGTTCAAAGATTATTTCAAAAGAAATAAACAAAAAAATAAATCGATTAACGAAACAGCTGAAAAATAGTCTCAATCATAATTATAACAAATTTTCAATTCATTACGGAAAATAGGACATTTACTCTTTTTCCCAAGCTGTAATATTCAAACCAGTGAGATTTTTTAATTTCTCATTATGATTCTTAAAATGTTCATTCAATTCTGCTCTTAATTCTGAGGAAAGTTTTGCATATCCTGGTTTTTTACCCCTTGATAAGATAAAACGAACTCCTCTATACATTAAAGATTTTTCACCAAGAATCTCTCTCGTTCTCCTCAGGAGTCGTGGCATTCGCGGAATTATAGTGATATTCCGAATTTCATCCTTATATTGAAAATTGTTAAATGGGATATCTAGAAATTTGAACAATTTCCTCATATTCTCTGTTGGATTTTGTAAGAATTCTTCAAAGAGAAGGAAATGCATATTCTTTATATCAAAAAACTTCAGATATCTCTCTACTTGTTCGATATAGATGCTTCTTTTCAGATATCCCTTAAATATGTCCTGTTCTATTCTCTTAGATTCAAGTTTTACAGCTTTTTCAAAACTTAAATTTTCTACACCTGCTTTTACTGCATGCCAATAATTTGAATATGCTCGATCAACTGGGTTTCTGAATATCCAAACTATTTTTACTTCGGGATTATAATCAAAAATCCTTTTGGGTACTTTTTCTGAATAGCTGTAAGTTGGAGTCTTCTCCCCAATTATACCACTTGAACTACAATCCTTGAAGAAACTTTCATACCATTCAACCCCTTTGCTAAAATTATCTTCATTATCAAAGAAATGAAGTTCTTTTAGAGGAATACAGACTTGAGGATTGTCTTTAAGCTGAAAAGCTAAGCTAGATGTACCTGCTTTCATCGCTCCAACTATTATGAAATCTAATTTTCTCATAATGTAACACTTCTAAAGGAATTTCTTTTCTTTTTTAAGCTTGAAGTAGTGATCTTTGTCCCTATAGGAGAATGCTTTAGCAGGATGACCTCCAGCAATGGCACAAGATGGTATATCTTTCACAACTACACTCCCAGCTTGTATGATTGCACCTTCTCCTGTAGTAACTTCTACTACAATAGTACATCTTGCGCCGATCCAAACATTATCTTCAATCACTATTTTTTTTCTGTTAAAAGTTTCATCATAAGGTATTTTTGTTCCTTCATAATTAGATTTCTAGTTAGAAGTAAGATGTCCGGATCTGAATGAAAATTATCACCAATGACCACCTCTCCATCTCCTCGAATTACTAATCCATTGAAGTTTACATTGTTACCCAGAAAAGTATTCTTGTTAACCCTTGATTTAAAATTTACTTTTAAATTCTCTCCCACTTCTTTTGCAACTTTTCTTATTTGAGATCGATAAGTTTTGCGTTTTATTGACCGAAATATTGTTGAAATAACTCCCAAGATATTAACCATCAGATTAACACTCAATTTATTCCTATTTATTAGTTATATAAGCTTTGTTTCCTTCTCATTGAAAAAATAATTATTTTAAACTCTACAAGATTTATAAAATTTATTCCTCAATTTCATACTGTAATATGCTAATTTAAATATAAACAAATTTGTATAGATAAATTAATTTTCTTTTAAGAAAATAAAGGTGTTATGAGCATTTCTTCTTCATCGAACAATTTTAAATTACTGCTTAGTTTTTGGTATTCTCTAAAGAAACTTTTTGTTGATTTAGTTTCATTAATCTTAAAAAAACAATCAGTAACATCTCAAGCAGAATATTTTTATTAAGAGGAAATTAAATATATCTAATTCTTATCAGCTTAGGAGTTCTAGTTATGAATAATTTGAAAGAAGAATTTCTTAAATGGATTGACTTTAAACCAAATGACTATCATCCTCTAGTTTGGATAAGAGGAGAACCAAAAATCGGCAAGAATGTATACATAGGTTTCTTTACGATAGTAAATGCAAAAGAAAGTGAAGTTATAATAGGTGACGATTGTGATATAGCTCCTTTTGTGAGTATAAACTGTGCAGATAGTCACAAACGTTGTATTGGCCTACAGGATCATATTGATAGAAAACCAATAATATTAGAAAACAATGTTTTTGTGGGGTCACAAAGTGTAATAAAACCTGGTGCTCATATTGGGCATCATTCTGTAATAGCAGCAGGAACAATTGTAGATCCTGTCAAGATTCCACCCTATTCCTTGATTACAGGTAATCCAATGAAAATTAGGGAAGGATACTACAAAGAGAAATTAGCTGAAAAAAATTCTAATTAATTTTTATTCATCAGTTATTAGATCAAAATTTAAGGGGGTTCCTCTTATACAGTCTTCTTTAGCTTTTTTACCAATAATTTCGTTTAGTAATTTTGGTGGTAGTCCATCACTAGGTCTGATTGACCTTACATTTTCATGAGTAAAAGTTTCACCTTCTTTAATATCTTTGACAATAAAAAGTGAGCGTGCAAACTTTCTATTCTTTTGAGTTTTTTCTGTCAGGTCATAACTAACTTCACCAAGAGCTTTTTCAGCGTCTCTAATGGATTCTATTAAGGTTTTGAATTCAGTTGGTTCTAACGAAAAACTAGCGTCTGGCCCCCCTAACGTCCTATCTAGTATCAAGTGTTTTTCAATTACACATGCACCTAAAGATGCTGCTGCTATGGGTACAGATACTCCTAAAGTATGATCAGACAAACCAACAAGACAATCGAATCTTTTTGAAAGATCTACCATAGTTTTTAGGTTAACTTCCTCTAACGGGGTTGGGTATGAAGATGTACATTTAAGTAAGATAATATCATCATTTCCAACCTTTTTACAAGTTGCAATTGCCTCTTCTATTTCAGTTAATTTTGCAATTCCTGTAGAAATAATAATTGGTTTTCCTTTTGATGCTACATATTCAATAAGAGGTAAGTCGGTAATCTCAAAAGAAGCGATTTTATAAGCTGGAACGTTCATCTCTTCTAAGAAGTCAACTGCAGTTTTGTCAAAAGGAGAGGAAAAAAAGATAAGTCCTAGACTCTCAGCTATTTGTTTTAATTTCGGTTGCCAATCCCATGGTGTGTAGGCTTCTTCATATAGCTGATAAAGTGTTTTTCCGTCCCAGATAGTATCGTGTTTAATTTTGAAATAATCATTATCACTATCTATCGTTATAGTATCTGGGGTGTACGTTTGTAATTTTATTGCATCTGCTCCTATCTCCTTAGCAGCTTCAATAGTCTTTGCTGCTAAGTCATAATCTTGCAAATGATTTGCAGAGAGCTCTGCAAT
Source organism: Candidatus Heimdallarchaeota archaeon (assembly GCA_030611665.1). Classification (GTDB taxonomy): domain Archaea; phylum Asgardarchaeota; class Heimdallarchaeia; order Heimdallarchaeales; family Heimdallarchaeaceae; genus UBA460. The sequence goes on from JAUWPI010000006.1 coordinate 31,146, forward strand.
GATAAATACAGGCTTTCCTTCCCCAATCAACTTGTTTCCAAACATTATTTGTTTCATTGTTTCACCTATATTTGATGCACAATTAAGTGAAGTTCTTGTTTTATATTCTTAAGTATCGTTATTAAAAGATTTTTAAATCAAGTGTAGATAATTAAGATGAAGCATTTCCTGAGATGAGTCTCAATGAGTCAAAAAATCGTAGCTGTGGTACAAGCAAGAATGGGATCATCACGTTTACCTGGGAAATCTTTAGCAAAAATTGGTAATCTCTCACTTATTGAACTTGTAATGAAAAGAGTTACTCGTTCCAAATTAGTAGATGAAATTATATTGGCAACCACAGTAAATAATAACGACGATATATTAGCTGAACATGTTACAGAATTGGGTTATAATGTTTATAGAGGATCAGAACTTGATGTTTTATCTAGATTTATTAATGCAGTGACATCATCTGAACCAACAGTAATTGTGAGAATAACTGGGGATTGCCCTTTAATTTCTCCTAAACTAATTGATAAAGCAATACAAAATTTCAACAATTCAAATGTCGATTATTTATCTCTATCAATAGGTGAGGGTAAGGTTTTGGCCTATCCTAGAGGGTTTGATGTTGAGGTTACTAGTCTTGAAGCTTTAACAAACGCGTACAAGAGAGCTGAGAAAAAATATGAAAGAGAACATGTAATGCCCTATATTTATACACATCTTGAGGATTTTTCTATAAAGTATGTTGAGCCAGAAAAAATGTTCTCTAGACCCAGTTATCGATTGTGTGTAGATACTGAGAAAGATCTAAAATTGATAGAAGCAATGTATGAATTCTTTAAAGAAGATCTACTTCATCTCGATTATAAAGAAATCATTGAATTTCTAGATATAAACCCAGAAGTAGTAAGAATAAATCAAGATGTAGAGCAGAAACACTTTACAGTTGTTGAAGATAAGTTAGAATAAGAAAAATTCAAATAACGAGTAGAAAATAATTTCTAAGGTAGAAAATAACAGTATTTGAGTGTGATTAGATTTGAGCAATGTAGAAGACAAGATTTGGGAATGCATACAAGGTAAAGTGGTTTTAATAACAGGTGGAACAGGATTTTTAGGAAGATCTCTCACATCCCGAATCTTAAAATTTGAACCCCAATCGATACGAATCTTCAGTAGAGATGAAGTAAAGCACTATAGATTTAACAATATTTTTGGTGATAATCCTCTTATTCGAAATCTTATTGGTGACATTAGAGACCAAGATAGAATATTCAGAGCTTCAAAAGATGTTGATATACTCATTCATGCAGCTGCTCTGAAACGAATTGATATGCTTGAATACAATGTATCAGAATCAATTAAAACTAATGTAATTGGGTCATTAAACGTAGCTCAAGCAGCTGTTTCCAATGATATCTCTAAAGCACTTTTTATCTCCACTGACAAAGCTTGTTCTCCCCTTAACTCATATGGAGCATGTAAATTATTAGGTGAAAGAATTTTTACCGAAATGAACTATAGTAAAGGAAAATCAAAAACAGTACTAAGTTCTGTAAGATATGGTAATGTATTAGCTAGCACAGGTTCTGTTATACCGTTCTTTAAAGAAATAATTAACAAAGGAGAAGAAATACCTTTAACCCATCCTGATATGACTAGATTTATTATTACTGCTGAACAAGCCGTGGATTTAGTCATGAAGGCACTTCTCTACAATACTGGAGGAGAAGTAATGATTCCAATCCTACCATCAGTAAAGATAATCCATTTAATTAATGCTATAAAAGAAGTAATGAATGTAAATAATGAGATTACAAATATAGGTTTGAGACCTGGTGAAAAAATACATGAAATTTTGATTAATGATTACGAGATACCACAAACCTATAAATTCGAAGATGTATATATAATTTCATCTCTAATAGATAAGTATCAAAAAGGTCGCAAAAAACCTCTTTATATGCAACTCGGAGAAGCAATGATTAATAGTAAAATACAAGAATATTCATCAAATGATAATCTCATTTCTGAAGAAGAATTAGTTGATTTTCTTAAGAAACTAGAATTGTTATAAGTGATATTATGAAAATTCCATATGGAAAACAGTGGATAAACGATGAAGATATAGATACAGTTACAGAAGTAATGAAATCAGATTTTCTTACAACTGGACCTACTGTAAAGAAGTTTGAAGATAAATTTTCCTCCATTGTAAGTTCAAAATACGCTGTTGCTGTTTCAAGCGGAACAGCTGCTCTCCATCTATCTGCTCAAGTGCTAGATGTTAAAGAAAATTCTGAAGTTATCACTACACCAATGACTTTTGCAGCTACATCTAATTGCATCTTATATAATAAGGGAAAGGTTATTTATTCTGACATAACAGGAAGAGGTTTAATAAACCCTCAAGAAATAGAGTTACAAATTACTTCAGAAACTGTAGGGGTAATACCTGTTCATTATATGGGATTACCAGCGGATTTAGAGCATATCTCAAAAATAGCTAAAGAGAATGATTTGTTTACAATAGAAGATGCATGTCACGCTTTGGGAGCAAAGTATAAAGACAGTAGAATAGGTGATTGTAAATATTCAGATCTTGCTGTATTTAGTTTTCATCCAGTAAAACACATTACAACAGGTGAAGGTGGTATAATTACCACAAATAGTAAATCACTGTACGATAAACTTCTACAGCTTCGCACTCATGGGATAACAAAGAATAAATCTAAATTTAAAACTGAACACACTGAACCATGGTATCATGAAATGCATAATCTAGGTTTTAACTACAGATTAACTGATATACAAGCAGCACTTGGGTTAAGTCAATTATCTAGACTTGATGAATTTGTCCAAAGAAGAAGAGAAATTGCTAACAAATATTTGGACTTTTTTAATGAAATAGGAGACAATTTTGCAGAACCAATAACAGAAAGAGAAAGTGAATATAATTCCTATCACTTATTCGTAATTAAATTAATGGATCCCAATAAGAGAAGATCGTTCTTTGAATACTTAATGAAAAAAGAGATCTACTGTCAAATTCACTATATACCTACTTATTGGCATCCATATTATAGAGAAAATGGATATAATGGTTCAATATGTCCAAAAGCAGAGGATTTCTATAATAGAATCATCTCCTTACCTATGTATCCAGCTCTAGAAGATAACCAGTTGGAGTATGTTCTAGATTGCATTAAAGAGTTTCAAAAAATATGATTTCATGAATTTCAATGAAATTAAGTTTTAATGTACAAGTTTTTAAATAATGTTAAATGAATTATTCAGATGAAAAATTTCCAGTTAGGCATTAAATTATGGTCTTCTAATGAGAACTCATTCCCAAAATGCTTAGAATTATTAGAAAAAAATATTTTTGACTATGTAGAAATGTATGTTGTTCCAGGACAGAAATTGGTAAATGAATTAAAAAAATTTAACTCTCATGAAGTTATTTTGCATGGACCCTCTTACAATCACAGCTTCAATATTATAGATAAAAATAAGAACTATTTTAAGGGCTTAAAATCAGTTCTAGAGATTTCTAATATGGTCGAAAGTAAAAAAGTAATTTTTCATCCAGGTATTATCAATAATGAAACTATTCCAGATCCTCTTTCTTTGACTATATTGCACGTTGAAGAGATTCAAGCTATGGGTATAGAAGTGATTTTAGAGAATGTACCCCATATAGGAATTGATGGAAAAACAAAATTAGTAGCGGCAGAATTCAACGAATTTAAATTATTAAAAAAGAAGACAGACGCTCAGACTTGTATTGATGTTGCTCATACTATCGCAAGTGCAAATATATTTAAAGAAAATCCTTTACATTATTTTGAGAAATTTTTGGAATTAAATCCGATGATGATACATCTTTGTGATGGTGATTATAATTCTACAATTGATAGACATTTAGGATTTAACAAAGGAAATTTTCCTCTTGTTGAAATCATCAAAAGGATACCAGATAAAATAAAAATATCCTTGGAAACTCCAAAAGAAGATTTTGTCAACCTATCATCTGATATTCAGAATCTAAATATTTTCAAAGAAACAATTGGATCACTATAGATTTTAGATATAGACCTTTAGTGATATCCAAAAGAAGTATTATCTAAACTTTTTCGCATAAAAAAGCCAGAAACCAACAATGTACCAATTTCTGGAAGTGCTGATTTCATTGGAACTTTTTTTGATGTACTGGAAATAAGTTTAATATGTTAAATTTAAAGAAAACTAAAAAGCTAACTACGATACAAAATATTCTCTAATCTAAATGAGGGAAATTCACTTTTAGCTGTAGTTTTATTTTCATGTTTGAAATAGAATGTTTCTAGTTTAATTACATCTTGTTGAGATATGTTTGGGAGAGTTAGAGTTAAAAGAAAATCTATGTCGATCTGTGCTAATGCTCTCCCTTTTTCCATACTTTTAATATGATAAAGATTGTTGAAATCTTGGGAGTTTAAAATACTAGATAATGCATAGATATTGAAAGAGCTATCTCTAAGTTTTAACGAATGTACATTATTCAAATGATAATACCCATTAGTATCAACACTAGATATAATGTTATATCCAGTCTGTCGAATTAGAATTTTGGGATTTTCAATTATCTCTTTGTTATAGCCTCCTGACCAAAGATTCTTAGAATCAAGGTTCAGCCAGTTTCCTTTATAATTTATGTGAAAAGGGAGAACTTGACTGCTGGATATAATACCCCTTTTCCAATATTTTCCCTTTGATTCAGTTGCGATTATATTTTTTTGTCCTATTCTGCTTCTGATCCCCGTATGGATTGTTGCAATATCAGTAATCTTTAAACTAGAAGTAGCTTCCCAATTGTAAATGAAATTTTCATCTTCTTCATTGAAATACAAATGAAATCTGTTCAAAGGTGTATCATCAAATCTGTTTTGGAAGTTAGGATAAGATATCCAGTCACTATCTAAGAAATCATTTTTAGAAGCAATTAGGTTAGCTGGAAACGCATCAGCTGTAACAATAACTGAACTGTCAGCTGTTCTCTTGAGAAATGATAGGGTAGGACGACCAATAGTCACGTAGGAAAAAGGCTCAAAACCTAGCATGCTAAACTCTAGAATTCTTGTATTTTGAAGGATGAAAGATCTTATTTTAGAATAATACTTACCTAAAAGAAAAGAATCAGGAGTGATAATTCCAAGTATTCCACCATTCTTTAGTAATTTGATTGAACGCTCTATAAAGAGGGGATACATACTGAGCTTGTATTCAGCTGTAAGAAAATTATCGCGCAAGAATTTCTTATAATCATCATGATAGTTCTGTGCATTTCTCAAACCATAGACCATGTAGGGAGGATTGCTGACGATAATGTCGAAACGGAAATCACTATCTGATGAATTAGATGGATGTGGAACAGGTTTAGAGAAAAATTCCAATTCCATATCTGAAGCAAAGTTAAAAGTTTCGGTTAGTAGAGAGTTACCTAACAAGAAATTACTAGAAAGATTAGGTAATGGCACATCTGGATAATGGAGAGATAGAAAGAAAGAAATTCTTAGTTTACAGATGGCAAGCGCAATAGGATCTAAATCAAAGCCATAAAGGTTTGATGTGACAAATTTTAAGAAATCAGCTGATCGCAACTCTTGTTTTTCGAGGACATTTTCCCTGATATAGGATAAAATTGGTAAGATAAGATTCCCTGTTCCACAAGCAATGTCTGCTATGTGGATATGATTAAGTGATTTATCTCTATTTGAATTCTTAAAATGGTGAAAAGATTGTTTAACGATATATTGTGAAATGTATAAGGGAGTGAAAAACTGTCCTTTGCTTTTGAGGGATTGAGTTGTACAATTAATTGATGATAGGTGGAATGGAGTAAGATGAGAAGAAGATAGATTTTCGTCTAAGGAAAAGTGAATCTTTTCTGGGATTGATGATAATTTGCTAGAAGTGTTAAAAAAGATGTCGTGTAGAGGAGAATTTCGGAAAAAAGAAAGGAATTCTTCAGGTTTACTGGTATAATTAATTAAGTTGTGAAAAACATACAACCAAAGTTTGTTAGGATTCTTAAGATCATTATATCTCTTGGTTAGTTTCTTAAGAGGAAGATATGAAGAATTCTTATTTGTCACAGATTAAAAATTACAAGAGAAAATAAAAATCTTATTGTCAGAACTGATAAGATTATTGAATGGGAAAAATGAAGTGAAGCAGATTAATGGACATATATATCCAGATAATGTACAGAGCTATATGTTAAACGAAAGTATTGAAAGTGATTGGAACTGACACTTAGATATACCTCATCTCTCAATTTACGGCGGTCATATTTTCACTTTCAATCAACCGTCTCTGGTCATATTTATAGTGCTTTTCGAATGTAATAGTAGAAAGAATATGTCAGAAACATTAATCATTGAAGATGAAATTGTTTGTGAAGAGTGCGGGAAAGCAACCCTAGTGGAAACTAGATCAGATGTTGTATGCCGAAACTGTGGTGTGGTTAAGGATAAGATTTATGAGGGTACACATTTCGTAGATCGATCAAGTGATTCTAGTCGCATGGGGTCTCCTGAAAGTAGGAGAGGGAAATCAACTTACTTTAGATTTTACGATGCTTCTGTTGGTGTGAATAGAAGTAGATACAGACGCATGTACAATGCAGAGCATTCACTATACGATGCTATTCAAGAAAATAAGAGTCGACTACTTGGGATCTTAACACGAATTGGTTTAACTGAAAACCAGAAGAATGATATAATGTTCGAGTTAAACAAAATCTACAATGATGCTAGACGATCTAATCAAAAAGTCACCAATATTTTTCTTATAGCTTGTGCTATAACTATTAAATATTTAAAGAACAAAGGACATGCAACCTCTATTTCAGACATTGTCAAAATATTCAAAGAACACAATTGCAAGCTTTCTGCAAAGGCAGTGAGAGATTATATCCTTGAAAACAATATTAACTATACAGCTAATTCAGCTGAAGAGTTTGTTCCCAAATATATGGCTAAACTTCGTGCTAATCTTGTTTTTAGAGGTAAATTGCAGGCTCTCGACCCCAATGATGATCTCAAAGATGAAAAGGTACTGACAACTATTGAGAAGTTAGCTCTGAAACTTAGTCAGATAAAATCAAATGGACGAAAACCATCCACTTTCAGCGTATCCTGTATTTTCCTTGCATCAAACTTAGTGGGATATAGATACATTGGGCAAGAACTGTTTACTAAAGAAGAAATATCTAGAGTATGTCAAATTCCAAGTACTACTCTTAGAGAACATTGTAGATTTTTAAATACTCATCTTCAAATGAAAATCTAATAATTTTCATTTTTTTTGTTTTCTGTTTTTTTAGCTCCACTAAGCAAAATATACATTGAAATGATGTTTATTCTCCGTTTTATTAGTTTTATGGTAAGCTTCTGTTAGACTTCTATTAACAGTATAGATAATTTTAAAACTCCTCTTTATTAAGTAGAATTAAAGAAAACACTGATTTATATGCCATCTAAAGCTGACAAAAAAAACATACTCAAATTGATTAAATCTAAGATGTTAATATCTAGATTAGACGCAATTCACGAATTGAAAGAATTGGGTGGTGCAGCTGATTTTGCAGTTTCTGCTCTAATTCGCATAGTCAAGAAGGATGAAGACGACCTAGCTCGTATTAATGCTTTAGATGTTCTAGCAGGTTTATCTGAGATATCACAAGAAGTAATTGCTGTAATAGAAGATTCTCTGAATTCCAACAGTATTGGAGTGCAGAAAAAAGCTGAAAAAATATTAGCGAATATGGATAGAGACGTTCAGGTTATTCCACTTCCAAGTGAAGAACCTTCAACAGCTGATGAAACAGAAGTCGAAGCAGAAGATACGCCAACACAAGAAGGATTCTTTGAACCTGTAAAAGAAGAACAGCTTCAAAAACAAACAGCTGCTTCAGTTAATGAAAATGAAGTATCAGAGGATTGGCAATTTGAGGAATTTGGTGTAGGGGAAACAACAGATTTAGATTCAGCAATTGCATCTGATGTATCACCAGATCAAGCACCACAACAAGTGGAACCTGAAGAAGTTATAAGTGAAGAGATTCCTCCAATGGAAGACCTTCAACCACCCGTCGAAGAAGAAAGCATAGAAGCTGTTGAAGAAGTAGCAGTTGAAGAAGTAGCAGTTGAAGAAGTAGCAGTTGAAGAAGTAGCAGTTGAAGAAGAAATTAAAGAACCACGTAATCTAGAAGAAGAATTAATACTAAAAGAGTTAGGAGACACTCCTTTCACAGTATCGTTGTGTAATCTAGAAACACTTTTTGAAGAATTAGACAAACTTGATGAAGATGATGAAAGAAATCATCAATTTATACATCTGAAGGTTAATGAATCGATGGATCAATTGATGGAACGTCTTTACAAACTAATTGGTATCACAGCAGAGGAAGAATGGCAAAAATTCATAACTTACAAATTTAATACAGGAGATCAAGAAAATCTACAAAAAATTATTTCTTTATTATCAAACAAAGTAAAGGAAAACAAGTGTGATTTTTGCATATTATCATATCTTATATTCATTGGCTCTCTCTCACAAAAATTCGGTATGATAGAAGAAACAGTTACATTTTACGAATTTATACTCAACCAAGATTCTTCTAATATGATTGTTTTACACAATTTAGGTATGCTCTATGGAAAACTAGGCCAATCTGATGAAGCAATCAAGCAATTCGAAAAAATAATTGAAAGAGAACCAAAAAATGCTTTAGCTTATGCTCGAGT
>JAUWPI010000024.1 GCA_030611665.1 Candidatus Heimdallarchaeota archaeon
GTTTAAGGTTGATGTCTGCCCATAACTCATCAGGACAAAGAGTTATTGTTTTTTCTAACATCTTCATCAAGGCTAGATAGTTTTCTCTACATATATCCAAAAAAAGGGATTTTTTCACTTCTTACACCTAGTTAATGAATGAATTTTCGATTTAAATCTATTTCTCACAAACAGAAAATCAAATCATGAAGAATTAGAATTTATTTCTTTGAGGAATTCCCCATCTTCTGTAAAATATAAAGATCCGATGGCAAAATTGAGCGAAAAACCAATCCATAGTCTGAAATCTAAATACTTTAATCTAAATAATTAACTAGATCAATAATTATTGCTAAGGGAAAAAAAAGAAAGTTATGTCCAATCGAAATATATATACAATATCTATGATAAAAATCTAATTGTGAATTGAAAAAAGAAAAGATGAGAATATATTGACAAAAACTAACATAAAAATTTGTGTGCTTGAAAAAAAGCGTGGTAATTTCGCTATAAACGAGAAATTTGCACATACTGAGGAAATCATTGATACAACTCATCAAGAGGTGCAACATCATTTTGATGCATTAACTGAAGCAGGATACGACGTAATTAAACTTAAATGGAGTAATAATATTGGTACTGATTTAAAAAGATTGAATGTAGATCTTGTGTTTAATGTATCGAGTATTGTGGAAACAGCGATATTGGATGATTTAATGATTCCATATGTCGGTTCTGATGTAGTTGGATGTGTTATTGCAACCGATAAGGCACTAGTTAAGAATTTGTGGATAATGAATAAATTACCAACTTCACCATTTGTTCTGGCCAAATCTTTGGAAGATTGTGATATATTCGAAACAGAGAAACCATTTGATTATCCATTATTTATAAAACCTTCTCAAGGGCGTGGTAGTTCAGGCATAGATAAAAATTCAATAATATCCTCATTTGATCAATTAAAAGAACAAGTAAAAAGAAGATTAACTACTATTAACCAACCTGTTCTTATTGAGAAGTTTTTAAGTGGAAGAGAGATTACATGTGGAATTATAGGAAATGGAGAGCGTATTAGAGCTTTACCCCTATTAGAAATCATCCATAAAGGGAAAAATCAATTTTTAACATTTGATAATAAAGAAATAGATAATGATTCATTTCAATGTCCTGCAAATTTAACTCAAAAACAAACACACGACTTGCAAAACTTAGCGATTAAAGCAGGGAAGATTGTCAATTTCAGAGATTATTGTCGAGTTGATATGATTTTGACTGAGACGGGTCCATTTCTATTAGAAATTAATAGTTTTGCAGGATTGATGTGTACACCATTAGAAAAACCTCATAGTTACATGGGATTTATGGCAAAGGCACAAAATAAGAAAAGCAGTGAATTTTTGGATGAAATCGTGAAGGAAGCGTTAATAAGAATAGGACAGTAATGGAAAGATGAATATCAAGCCTTAAAATTGCGAAAATACAAAATTTGTGAAAAATCATGCCGACCCTTGAAATTAATACAAAAAAAATTCAACATAATGCAAAAATATTAAAAAACCTTTTTGCAGAACGAAATATCTCAATTATTGGAATCAACAAAGTAACTCAGGGAAATCAAATTATCGCAAAATCTCTTGTTAAAGGTGGAATCGAATACATTGGGGATTCACGAATTATAAACATCAAAAAAATGAAAGAAAATGGTGTAGATGCGCAATTTGTGCTAATTCGCGTCCCAAGTCAAAGTGAAATTCCTTTAATTATTGAATATGCAGATTTCAGTGTTAATTCAGAATTGAAAACCATCAAATTACTTGCAAATGAGGCAAAAAAACAAGAAAAAATACATAATATTATTCTAATGATAGAAATGGGTGATTGTAGAGAAGGAATTGATCCTTCTAATCTTGAATTCCTTGTCCAAGAGATTTTATTACTTAAAAATATCAATTTGAGTGGAATTGGCACAAATATGAAATGTTTTCGAGGGATCATTCCAACCAGCAAAAATATGAAAGAATTATCCAATTATGCCAAATTTATCAAAGAAAGATTTGGTTTGGATCTCACATTTGTTTCTGGAGGTAATTCTGCAAATTATAAGTGGTTTAAATCCACAAATAATCTTGGAGCAGTTAATAATTTAAGAATTGGTGAAGCCATTTTTTTAGGAAGAGAAACAATTAATTTTGATTCAATTCCAAACCTATATCGAGACATATTTAAATTAACAGCAGAAATAATTGAATTGAAAAAAAGAACATTAAATAATAACGGAGAATTCGTCTCAAATGCTTTTGGAGAACCGGTTCAAGACTTTCAAAAGAAGGATAAAAAAAGGGAAGGAAAAATAAAACAGAATAACGTGAGAACACAAGCCCTTTTAGATATTGGCAGACAGGATACTGCATTAAATGGATTAACTCCGATAGAAAATATAAAAATTCTTGGAGGATCGAGTGATTATCTAGTCGTCGAAGTATTTGACAAAGATATTCATATCGGTCAACAAATGAACTTCAATCTAAATTATGAAGCATTATTAAGAGCGATAGCAAGTCCTTATATCGCAAAGAAATACATAGACGAATAAGGACCTGCATAGAAATCATTGGCAAGATAAAAAAATTTCATATTCTAAGGCATTACGCACTTATGTCTAGAAGCGCTGCAATTCAGTGAATATTCGACCATTTTAAAAAAATTTTAACTTTATATGTCCAAATATCTATAATATTTTAATGCAAAGAATCATTTTGCCTATATCTAGTAAAAAGAGACAAACAGCTGTTGAAAGGGTTATTGGACAACTACTAAGTAAAACTGATTTCACTTATCCTACGGATATAAAGGGTAGACATCTGCTTTTAGATCATATAATCTCAGATTTCAAGAATAGTTACAATTATAATACCAGAATTCAGACTATGTGGGGTTATATTGCGGATCCAATTGCACTTTTAGAAAGTTTCAAAGCTCAAGCTTGGGAATTAAAAGGTGTCAGGAAACATTTTCTGAACTACAACCCTAAGGAGCTTTCAAGAGCTTTTAGAAGGGATTTTCCCGAATTAGTCAGTCTTATCGATAAGATGCTGGAGAATTTTTCTATTGAAGAAAGAGACTATTCATCCATGAATGATTTCATTCAACAGTTAACCTACTTGCCTAAAGTTGAAGAGATTAGTTATTTGGATCCTTTGACAGGTGCTCTTGAAGAATTTAACATTGACACAGTTATTGCTCAACTGCAGGACATACCCTATTTCTGGCACAGTACTTTCCTTTCCAATCTATCCAAAAAACTTCGTAAGATTAAGAATAGTTGGGAAACAGCTATGAAACTGGAAAAAGAGCTTAATGAGTATGGAACAAAGTATGATATTGAAAGCTATATGATTGACTGGGAATACATGGAGTATTTAGGTTATGGAATAAAAATCCAAATAGGTCCTAGTGTTTATCCATTCCATTTTCAAGGATTCTATGATGAGCTCAAAGAGCTTCTACAAGAGGAGATAGTAGCACAGTCTAAAAACTAGTCAAATGTCCATTTTGTGGTGTTGACTTTAGAAGAAAAACTATCATAGAGATGACAGAATGTACATGAGTTATTTTCCTCATTTCCCTACTTTAGAGGAAGGTGGAAGCAAAATTCAAAGATTCAAGCAGAACAATTTTAGTCAGTAACTATAATTGGTAGAAACAATAACATCCAACATATATTAAAGGATTAGAAGTTTGAATTAGAATAAAAAACAAAGAAAATTAGAATATATATATTATTAAACCCGAAATAACTCCTACAGTACTTACTAAGAATACTATTGCACAAAGAATCATCAGCATATGTATCATCTTTTGAAATTTTAATTCAACAGAAGGTTCAAATTTTTCTTTTTTGTAAAATAATATAGCTGCAGGCAACATGTTGAAAATTAAACTAAAGAAACAAAAAGCTAGACCTAATAAATTCAAAGTTATGGAAAATTCTATCATTTGGGGACTAGAATTAGAATTTGGAGATAGTTTTAAAATCCAAATACTTACTATAAATAAAATTGCTACACTATAAAATTGGATCCATATTAAGTAGAGATGAACATTCCGCTTTGGCATTTTTTTGAGTGCGTCGGTTTTTCTGTTTACATTTTCATCCATTTTTTCAGTCCTTCTTCATCATTTAGCAACGTTTTACTTCTAAACACTGACTTACTAAACATACTATTAATGCCTTAAAAACTATTTGAAAACCTCATTTACCTTTAATTCGTCATTTAAGTTGAAATAGAACAAAGAAAGAAAGTGTAAAAAACACCAGAAATATCTGGGAAGACGTATTCAGCGAGGTGTTTTTCAATCTAACACCAATATTCTCCTCCATGCTGATTGCAATGCTGCAGGTAACATTGGTAGAAAAGTATTCCCGCTGCTTTTTCACTCCGGGATAGGGGACGCCGTGAGTCGTCCTTGTTGTTTGACTGTCTAGAGCAATCCAAGCAGAAATGACAACAGCTAAATAGATTTACAAGTGAATCTGACTCATGAACAGAGTAAATTGGATAAATTTTGATGAAAATGACACAATAGAATCTAAGGTTTAACAATGAGAAATTGGAGAGGGTGATCTTTATATTTTCTTATACTCCTTCGAGATTTGAGTAATTCTAAAGTATCATTCATTTTCGCTCATGTAAAATATCTTGCTCCTTAATGGTTTGATTCTATCATACTGTCATATAACGCCATCTTGCTAGAGTTTCATTGCTGGATAGCTCACTCTAAGAAAGAGCTTGTTATAAAACAATAAGACAAAATCAAATCATGATTGATGACTTAGAATCTTACTATTCAAGAATCCTTCCGTTACCTTTCGTATCTACTGAAAACTTAAAGATTCTTCAAGAACAACTAGTAACTGTTGTCGGTGTTGGAGGATTAGGAACTGTATCTGCTGAACAATTGTTATCTCTTGGAGTAGGTAAACTCAGATTAGTTGACAGAGATATAATAGAATATCACAATCTTCCGAGACAAAAACTCTATTTTCTTGAAGATGTGGGAGATGCTAAAGTAGAAGTGGCAAAAGAATTTTTGTTAAAGAGAAATCCGTTTGTTGAAATTGAAACATTAACTGAATTCTTTGATTCTTCAAACTCAGAAAGAATTTTACAAGGAAGCAACATTATAGTTGATGGATTAGATAACATTCAAGCCAGAAAAATTCTTAACAAAACAGCTTTTCAGCTGAATATTCCATGGATTTTCGGAGGAGCATTGGGGACAACAGGAAATGTTATGACTGTAACTTACAGAGAAAATACTCCTTGTTTTAATTGTTTTTTCGATCAAATTGTCGATGAAGGTCTACAAACTTGTGAAACAGCTGGAGTCAGTTCTTCAATACTTGCTTTAGTTGCAAGCATCCAAATAAATGAAGCAATTAGAATTATGATAGGAGAAAAACCATTTCTGGAAGGGAAATTGCTTTTCATGGATCTTGATGATTATCAAATAGAAGCAATAAGTGTAAAACAGAGAGATGATTGTTCTGTTTGTTCAGAGAAAGCTAAAATTGTAGAAGAAGAGGTAATTCATGAGTATCATTCAAAACAATATGGAAAACTTACAGTAGTGACGCTTTGTGAAAGAGAGAAGTTTATTGTTAAACCAGAGAAAAGACCAGTTATTGACTTTGAAAGAGTTCAATCTTTCTTAGAGAAAAAATACTCAGGGAAGAGATATGGATCTTACGGATTTGAATTTAAATTAAAGGATGTAGAAATTTTCCTTATGAAAACATTTGTAATGAGTATTAAAAATTCCAAGTCTCCAGAAAATGCAGTTTATTTATTTAAGAAGGTGATAGAGATTCTTCAAGAAGCTTCATCTTTTTTAAATTCAAGATATTAATATATTATTTATATTAGGTGCATTAAAAGGACGAGGTGACAAAAACTCTTTATAATTTGTACAATCGTAAAAGCTTCAATATTTCCACTTTTAACCATCTTTTCAATTCTAGTTTAACTGCAGGAATGCTTTGTTTAACGATTTTAGCTATTCTGATCTTATTAGATAATATTGTCATCAACTCGATTATTGCACAATTTTTCCAAATTGCAAGTTTTTCTAAAGCTAGAAAAATAAGAATATTAAGTAAAAAGAGTTTACAGTATAGACGCCTTATAACCTGCAGCTTCAACTGCTTGGATTAAATCTTCTGGAGATATTGTTCCAGTTTTTGTTATTACATCAGCAGAATTGCTTTCGTGACTTATCGAGGCATTTTTTACTCCCTTTAACTTAAGTAATGCTTTTTTGACTGTCATTTCGCAATGACCACAGGTCATTCCTTCGACTTTTATTGAGATTGTGTCCATCTTTATCAACTTGTATTTGATTTTCTAGATATAATAATTTAATTATTTAAATTTTAAAGTAAAGGAATGATTGCCATGATAATGAAACTGAGATGTGATTTTCTTTTGAAATCATAATGGAAGAATCTCAGGGTTTAAATTCCCGTCACATTAAATCTGAAGAATTAAATATACAAATTAATTGAGAAGTTTAAAATTTGTAATGCAATCAGCTGCTCCAGAATCTGTGCTAAATGTCGTATTTGCTGAATAAAAAAGATTATCTATTGTTGTGAATACACTTATTTTATAATTCTTTTTTGCAGGAAGAGCTAATTCAAAAAAACCATTGATTCCAGAGCTAACGCTGCCATTTAAACTAATCTTTGCATCATCACTTGCAATATTATAACCAAAGATTGTATCTATTAATTCACCTTCGCATCCTGAAGCATGCGTATAACAAGAGTGTGTTTTAAGTATATATGGTGCAAAGTATATGGTTTTCACTTTAGTTGGTAATTTGTAAATAACCAAACCTATTGGAACTGCAATAAGTATTATGAACATAAGAACAACCAAGTATTCTTTAGCACTCTTACTCATATTTGCACCCCCAGCAGACTCTATAAAAAATTATCTGTCTATTTTCAAATTAAAAAAACTGCATTAGACACAGCAATTGAGACTTCTAAACACCATTTGTCATTTATTGTAACTTAGAAGCAACATTATGTAATAATCATTGAAAACTTAACGTACTAAGAAAATTAAGAAAGAAAAATAGAGTCAGAAACCACAAAAATTGGAGAAGTCTTGCAAATAGAATTTAAAAATTAAAGTCAACTGATTGGAGGTAAAGTTTATTAAAATTCTTCGTAGAACTAATTATTTTTAGCTAAATTTTATGATAGGTAGGAGGTGGTTTGTTACTTTAAAAGTGCTTCATTTTAGTGTATACTTGATTAATCCAGCTTTTCAGCAATTAGAGGAGCTATTGCCTCGATGCTCTTTTCCCCGTTCTCTCTTGTTTTCCTATTCTTTACAAACACTACAAAGAATATTGTTGCTAGAGCTAATAATCCTCCTCCAAAAAAGAAAGGTAAACCTAGATTCACATTAAGTAATGCTGTTCCTATTAATGGAGCAAATACCCTCATCAACGCTGCTAATCCTTGATTTATACCTAATATCCCCCCTTGTTTATCTGTTGGAGTCTTTTGTGACAGTAATGCTTGATTTGTCGGATTTCCCGTTGAACTTCCTAGAGCTATAAATGCTGACACTAGTATCATCCACAATAAATTCGCTACTTGCGAGAATGCTATCAAACCTATTGTTATTATTGTAAAACCTGCTACCATCAGTGTACTATTCGAAAATTTCTTCGTTAGAAACCGCAACAGTACTCCCTGAGTTAATATCGCTATTATTCCAACTATCAATAGAACTATACTTGCATCCTCTGTTGTCAATCCAAACTTTGCTATTCCATATGGTAACAATGTTGAAGTATAGGATGCAAAAGCTAAAGTTAGCATCGAGAAAGTTAATATTATCGCTAGTACCTCCTTGTTTGCAAGAAGATACCTAAACGAATCTTTTCTCGACACAGCTACTTCATCAGGGTCATCACAGTTTTCCTCTACTTTGCATTTTAGCGTTTCTGGTAGAAATATCAGAGCTATAATTAAATTCACTGCTGAAGCTCCTGAAGCAAAGAAAGCTATTGTTGAATACTGACCAGTTAATGTGTACAACCCTCCACCAATGGCTGGACCTACAGCCAATCCTAAACCGAAAGCTGCTCCTATTAAACCGAAGCCTTTTGCTCTTTCTTCTCCTGTAGTTGTATCACTGACGAACGCTTGAGCTGTTGGTAAGGTAGCAGAAGTGAATATACCTTGAAGAGCTCTAGCTATGATTAACATAACAAGTGTGTAAGTAAAGGCTAGCAAGAAGAAACTGACAATACTTCCAGCTATACCTATGAGTATGATAGGTCTTCTCCCTCTTTTATCACTTATCCTTCCCCAAATAGGAGCAAAAATAAACTGCATCAAAGAATAAATACTTAGAATAGCTCCATAAGAAAAATTACTTCCCCCCAAAACTTCATTCCAGTAAGGAAGAATGGGGATGATAATGCCAAACCCTATAAGATCAATGAAGACAGATAGAAATAGTACTGATAGAGCTTTTCTATTTCCAGTTTTACTATTTCCTTTTTCTTCACTTATGGGAGATGCCAATTAAAAAACCTAAACGAGAGATTGAAATTGAGCTTAAAACAATAGCTAAAGAACAAAAAAGAAGAGGAAAACAAAATAAAAGAGTAATAAAAAGGAATAAAAAAAAGTCAAATTATTAACTTCATATATCAAATTTATTACTAAATTATTAAGGAATTTCCCTTAAAATTTGGGTCAAAATTTAGTTTTTGATTTTAAGAATTTCTTTGGTTAAAAAAAAGAAAAAGGAAAAGGAATTACTTCCTTTTCTTTCTATAAATGAAGTTGGCTAGCACTAGTAAAGCTCCAGCACCTAGAAGAAGTATACTTGTTGTTCCTATACTAGCAGTTTCTTCTCCAATTGAACCTATTGAGGGGTCATAAATAAGTTCATCATCGAAGTGTTCAAAACAGAGATAATACTGGATATTATCGTCTCCATCGGTACTATATGATGCTTCTACATTTTTGGTTTGGAATTCGCCGCCTATATTGTTCTGAGATTCAGTAGCATATGCGAAATATCCTTCTACGTCTCCATGATTAATAGCTAAAACTTGCTTTACATCTTCTGTGTGTTCAGCTTTTTGTTCCATACCTGTAGTATTGCTTCCAGTTTCGATAGGTTTTCCTGCTTCTTGTTCCATCTCTGCATCTTCGTTTTCTGAAGAAATATCAAATCTAATTGCTAGATTGGTATCGTCTTTTTGCCAAGGCCAATTTTTCACAATTAAGTCAAATTTGAGTTCTCTTCCACCTTCTAATTGATAACCATCAATAGTTTGGTCCTCTAAGTAGAGATGCGCTACAATTGCTAGTTCTAAATCTGCATAGAATGGGTCAAAAATGTTTGTTGATGTAAAGTTGAAGTGAATAGCAACGGTTTTTTCTTCAACAACTTCACTTTCAAAACCACTAAAAGCCCACATAACACTGGGGAGAGCAAGAATAGTATTATACCTTATTTCTCCAATTTCTGGAGGATCGGTTCCCCATATATTAGTTTCATTATATTGGAAAACACCATCTTCGTTGAAATCGTAGAACTCTGCTATAAGCTTAAACATTATGTTGAATGATAATCCACTTTCAAGCTTATAGTGGAATTTTGGTACTTGTCCTCCAGCGTTAACAGTTATTGCTAGATCATCTATATTCAGTGTGACTATATTACCTTGTTCTTGATAGCCAATTCCTTCGTCTGCTAGGGCATTGTTTGCTGAAAGCAAAATCAAGACCATCAGACTTAATCCGAGATAATTTATTGTGTGTGATTTCATTAAATCGCCAAGTATATCTTCTCTCCGCTTTTCTAATACGTTTTTCTTTGTTTTTCCAAGGTTGTTTCCTTAAAAAATTAAGGAAGAAATTGAAGAGAATTTTTTTGTTAGCATATTATATAAATTTACAACCCCAAATATTTTAGGGTTATATTTCAAAGGAAATATTTAAGAAATTGGTAAAGCTACAATACTCTACTAATGGATAAGGATATCCAGAAACTTGATGAGATGAAAATATTCTCTAGCGATGTCAGGAGAGAGATATTAGCACACATCTCCGATTCTGGATCAATATCATATACAGAACTTAAAGAGATCGCATCTATTTCCGATGGTGGATTGTATTATCATTTAAAAATGATGAAGAAATATCTTGAGAGAGATGAACAAAATTATTATCGTCTAAATGTAGAGGGAAAAAGAGCGTATAATTCCTTGTTTCATGAAAAGGACTACTTTATAGAGCCAAGGGATAAAGAAGAGAAAAAAAGTACTCGAAGTTTATTTGACCGTCTTGCCACTTCTAACATGGTTTATTATTTCTTAAGCACAAGAACTAGAAGTATCATTGAACTAAATGTTGTATTAATCATAGTTGCATGGCTTTTTGGAGTTACAAATCATACTTTCAGTTCTATGGCAGCCTCATTTCAGCATGGAATCATACTAAATACATTGATTTCTATCGCTCATTGGTATTTACTTTATGTTGTAATATTAGTGATCCTTAAACTATTTAAACAAGATTTCAACGCTTTAGATTTACTTATAGCGGTCTTATTGGGTACTTTTCCATACCTGCTTTTTCTAATCCCAGCAGGAATATTCTTTCTAGTTTTTACAAATGCTTTACTCTGGGTTGACATTGTCTTAACAGTACTGTTGATAGTCTGTAAAATATGTTCAATTCTGCTAATAACTGGAGGAATTTCGATAATATCAAAATGCAATAAATTTTATGCACTAATAATTACATCATCATTAATAGTAATTGATTATATCTATATAGTAATAAGATTAAGTAATTTGGTTTAAACCTTAAAAGATTAAAGAAAATAAGATATAAGAACAAAGAAGAATGTAAATGTGAGAAAGATGGATAGAAGAAACATATTTAGTGTTGTCTTGATTGGACTTGTGTTAGTAAATGCTGTTTTAGCAACCACAATAACAATCAGGAATTTTGACACCATTGTTCAAGAATTTGAAGATATCTTTGAACATAAAGGTATTTTAGACATCTTTTTTACCTCCAATATTTCCCAGCAAATTGAAACACAGGTAGAGGGTTTGAAACTCCTCCCTCTACCTGTAATTAATCAAACATATGAGATTTTAGAAGTCTGGATAAATATTAAAGAAATTGGCTTAGTTGGGAGAGACACTTCAAATTTCACGGTTTTTCAGTCTTCGAATCTCGTAAATCTTTATGAAGGTGTTAACACAAGCAAGTTTCTTAAATCAGTTAATGTTACAGAAGGAGATTATTCAGCAGTTTTTCTTTTTTTTGATGAGAATATTCATGTAGTAACAACTGAAGGCTCCATAGACTTGATTTTTACAGATAAGAATTTTGTTGTGGTTCCTTTTGTTTTTCTTGATAATGAAGGTCTGACCGGTAATTTAGATATTAGAAAAGATCAAACTTCTCAAATTCTGTTGAGTTTTGAGATGATAATAATTTGGCCAATAAATTCAGTTGTTATTACAATTATATCCTTTTTACTTTAGTAAATTTGTAGAATAGTACCCGTATCTACTTCCCACTTATCTGGAAGAATCAGAATCTGCATTTACTTATCCAGATTGTTTGTATCTCTCAACATCAATTGTACCAGTGCGAACTACATATTTATTTGGTAGGAATATTTTTAATATTTATTTCAGTGCTTTTATTGTTGGAGTATTGAGCTACTTGAAAACTGATACAAAAAGGTCAATTTCAGGTTTCTTTCTCGTCTTATTTGTATGTTTAGCTTTAATGTGTGGATTATTATTGGCGACTGGTGAAAACGAGTTTATCGTTTATTTTTTTTTAATAGTAATGATATTATCTGTTATTTGTGAACTTATCTCATCTATTCTGTAATTGTATTATAATGAAAGAAGAGCGAGTATTGTCAATATACAACAATTGTTCGCTTACTTTCTCATTTTCTTTGACTCTAGCTCATTTGATTTAAGATAGAGAATTGTTAATTTGTTAAGAGAATGAAAAAACATCATGATTTGATTTTCTGTAACTCTGTAGTTACACAATCTTTCTTAGAGTGTCATTGCTTGAGAGCTCACTCTGAGGGGGTAAATCACTTGAGCTAATTGTGGAATTACAACAGCTCTTTCTCAGTAGATAAAGATTTAAAATGACCCGACATATTCTTTTTTCTTGAAATCGCAGGCATTTTTGTCCTTTCCTTATTAAATAAAGAGTTTTAGAGGAAGAAGAAGTAATAACTCCTCTGTCTCTAAGAAATGCCCAACATTGTCTCGCATTACTTAATCTTTTTATTCATTTGACTATAACAATTTTTCCTAAAAAAAAGAAACTCACAACTCTTCTATCTTGTACAATAGTCTGCATGGAATTAAATTCCTTTTTATATGATTTTCAAACCATGATATCCTTTATAGAAATCTCTTTTTTTATTTAATAAAATAGAGTAAGTTTATATTTTTTAGATGAAATCTGCTAAAACACAATTTTTTTAAAAATTGTTATATACATTAAAAAAAATGTGTTCTTGAAGATGTTAGAAGGGTTTAGAAATTTAGACAAGAATAAAGACTACCAGAAAATCTTATTGAAGTTTAAAACTATCTCTAGAGAGGATTTACCTGAGAGAGACTATAATTTTATTAGTTACATCGTTGCTAAAGCTAACTTCTTTCTTGGAAAAATTGATGAAACACTCAAACTCACTCCTTTAATCATACTTTGGTCAAAGGAAAATGATGATGATCTTTTTATCTCTTCTTCAATTTTAGAAGCTAATTGTTACACATCAAAAGGAGATCACAATAATTCTCAAAAAATGTTTGAGAAACTTTTTTCTGAAGCAAAGAATATTGATCAATCAGCTCATTACCCTGCATTGTTAGTAAACTATGGTCATACGCTCTTCTATCGAGGTGATATCATTAAAGCAACTGAACAGTATCAAAAAGCTTTGAAAGAGAGTAAGGAAAGGGGTTTACCTGACGATAAGATTCTCAATAATTTAGCTTTATCTTACAACCAACTAGGTAAGCATAACAAAGCTATAGAAACAGCGAAAGAGGTTATTAGAAAAAAAGAAGAACTAGAAGATTGGTACGGTTGGACAATAGCTAAAGTTAACTTGAGTACGTTTTATAGTTACATAAATAACTTCGAAGAAGCACATAAGATGGTGGACGAAGCCCTACAATTTGCAGAAAATAAATATTTTAAAAGAGAATTAGCTGGAGCTTATTCAGCAAAGGGAGCGATTCTTGTAAGAGAAAAAAGAGTCTTAGAAGCACATGAAAATTTACAAAAATCAAGGAGATTACTTGAAAATGCTGGAATAAAAGATATCTTGCCAGAAGTACTGGTCAGGTTAGGATTTGTTTCAATACTTTTAGGATATTATCAAGAGGTAGAGGAGATAATAGAAAAAATAGGTTTGATAGCAGAAAAACAAGAATCATATTACTATGT
This sequence comes from Candidatus Heimdallarchaeota archaeon, assembly GCA_030611665.1. Taxonomy (GTDB): domain Archaea; phylum Asgardarchaeota; class Heimdallarchaeia; order Heimdallarchaeales; family Heimdallarchaeaceae; genus UBA460. Next base: position 13,532 of record JAUWPI010000024.1, read on the forward strand.
GATATGGACAACATGTTTAGAAGCTCTTTTACATTATAATCTAGAAAAAACAGATCAAGTATTAGAAATAATGGATGAAGCACTGAAAATCGCTCTAGAATTTAAGTTATTCAATGTCTATTTCCAGACAGCTTGCTTATCTTGTTATATTTATGCTGCAGATAATCAATTTGAACAAGTGGAGAAAATAGCTAAAGAAGCACTGGAAATTGCAACACAACAGAATAATGAAATAAACAGGATTAAATTTAGTCTAACAGTGAGCTTTTTGCAGATTATCGCAGGAGAAGAAGAAAAGTTCAGCGAGCTTAATGGTGGGTTCATACATCTAAAAGAGAAAGAGCAGTTTTATACTGAAGATAATGAAAAATTGAATGAATTTATTGAAGAACTAATAGAAGAAAAAAATAATGTTCAGAAATTGGTAATTAAAGCAAAAGTAGAAAGATATCTAGTGAACTACCTCTTAAGAACAAACCCGTGGTTCTAAGCAAATTGCTAAAACTTTCGTAAATGCTTTTTGTCACACTGTCACATCAATTTTTCTTTGTTTATATAGAGAAAGCTAAAGAAATCAGACAAATTCATAATGTTGACGTTTGGAGTATTACCCCATGTGTTACAAATACACTTGGATATGGAACAGCAATGATAACATTATATCCAACCTATAATTCCTTGAAATAAAGCTAGTGGAAAATTAACTGTTCATCCTAGTAAAAAACTCTTGAGTTTGCTTAGTAATAAGCAAATCTTACTTCTATTTTATTCATACTTTATTTTGAGTATATTGCTCTCCTTCATTGATCTTTCCTTCAAACTCATCCATTCCACATTGTTTAAAACATAATTTACGTCTAATCTTCTTGATTTTTGTTTCGAAAAAGTGTACTGTATTTTTAGTAATATCCACTCCATTGACCACTTGAAATTTATCTTGCTCCACAACCTTAACATCACTTCATACCAGATCATTGAATGTATTCCTACTATCAATGCCAAGTAAATTTTTTCAAACCCAAAAACATTTTCTAAGAAATTCACTTGTGTTGACTTTCCCAACATTAGGTTAAGAAACGTACCTGGTACCAAATCATATATTTCAAGTGTGTAGATTGTTAATGCTACCATACCCCACCTTCTGAATAATCTCACTATTTTCTTGTTTGCAAATTCTTTTCCTTTATTCTTATACTCTACCAAATAGATTAGCAGAGTGATTAACCCTAGTTGCCCCCCTAATTGTATTAGATAGCTTGCCATGGTTGGTCGCATAGATATTGACATTGGTTGCCCCATCAGAAACAGTGATATTCCTGATACTATCAGCAATAGTGATATGTAGAACCACCACTTTGTTAGATCCTCTGCTGGTTTTTCTCTCCCTAAGGATAGTCCTAACATCGATCCTACTAATCCTGTTGCAAGATAAGGAAAGATCGGTTCGATATTCCCTGCCACTATTACCATCAATCAGGTCTTGAAAGAAGCATTATGTATCTGCACTTCTACTTCTGGCCAACCCTGCAACCCTTCTGGTACTACCCAAGGCATATTATCTACAAGGTTATGAATGACAGGAGTAGCGATGAAAACAGCTATAGTTAGCAGACCGATTATTTTCATATTTCTTCTAAATCTTTCGTGTCCATCCTTTCTTAGCAAAAAGTAAGTGATAATCGACGTTACTATTATCGACCACGCTATTATCTGTAGCGTTTTTATTTTGTAGAATGAATCTAGAAACGGGTTGAAATTTCCCCAATCTTTACTTATAATGGCTGTTCCTAAGTAACCATTATATAGCACCCCTTCTGTAAAGATGTCAATTGCTAGTAGAAAGACACCTGTTACAAGTCTCTTTGTCAGCATTTGCTCTAGATTAGCTTTTCTGTTAGCTCCCCTTATCATCCCTAGAGTATTCACACAACAAGAAATTAGTAGGAAGAAGGAATTCCACGTTCCTAAGTATAACAGAACTACCAAAGGTATTAGAACGATTTTGGGATAATCAAACAATTTATCTGAATCTTCCAGAAACCAGCTATGATCGAAAACATGTCCGAAACTGTGGAAAAAGGTCATAAGAAAGATAGCTAGTCCTCGAGCAAAATCAAGCGATGCAATTCGTTTACTTTCCACGCTTTTTGTATCCAAAGTTGCACTGCTAATCTCCACAAGTTTACACCCTTTTCTTGGTAATAATCAAAAGAAGAATGTTCATTTAAAACTATCTAAACGCAGTTGAACAAAGGTTTTATGAAATAGGAAAAAATTTCCACAATAAGACTCCTTTTAAGTATTCTCTGAACGAGTCTTTTCTAAAACGAATTACAAAAAACTTCGTTATTCATTTGTTAGCATATTTAAAGAACGAAGATTCTTTTTCGATATATAGCTGGTGTGACATTCCTACACTTTTCTTCTTTAATAATCCTCTTCTCTCCAGTTTAGTCTTTCTCTTTCAGTTTGGCTGTTTAGCAAAAACTTCCTATCGAACAGATTATCTAACTGAGTCTCCCCCAATAATCAATACACTTTCTATTTCTAAATTTTTTTCTGTTCTCCCACTTTAACAACTTAATATTCACGAATTATTAGAGAGTAAAATCTTATTTTTTATTTGCTTTTAATAATCAAGAACAAAAGATATATTGGTGTTCACAATTATTCTTTTATGTCACCTGATAATGCCTCAAGCAAAGGATCTTCTAACGAGGTATCATCATCGATAAGGAACTTTTACAGCTCAGATATTGATGATGATGGTCATGTTATGCTTTTCTATCTTCTTCGTACTCGTAATTATACTCTCGAATATCTCTTCCTTTTTGATTTATGGATGTTTGGTTTAAAGGATGTGCAAGTTTTTAAACATCATTCTATCAAAGAGTTCCAAGCAGATTTAGATGAAAAAGCTCCTCTTATTAATCCTGTTTCTCAAAGACAATGGCTCCAACATTTTAAACAGGGAGTTACCATTTCCAAGGCTCTAAACTTATCTATCCCCCCTGAAATTGACCAACTTCTCAAGCGTTTTAATGTTTCATTAAATATCGACCCAAATAAGCTCTTCAAATGTTTCTCTTGTAATGATGTTTTTCTTTCAAAGAAACAACATCAGACTATCCTCTCTATTGTTCAAAGTTCCTTATCAAATAGCGTTTCTATTGTTGAACGCCCATATTTTATTTGTAAAGATTGTTCCGTCAGAATATCCCCAGATTCTCTTCAATCTGCAACCGAAAATCCCTATATTCTCATCCGAAATTGGAAGCTTCCCCGCTTATCTACTCAAAAGTTCAATGATTTAATGATGGAGATCTTACTTAAAGATGAAAAGAAAATTACTAATGACCTAAGTTTTGATGAATTTTTTGAACAAAAAAACAAAGAATATGTGGAACTTATCAATGAGTTCAATGATTTTCTTGTAAAGAATAAAATCAAGACTAAAACAATTAGAGAAGACTACTGTTGGTTATGTCAGAACTTTCTTACAATAGCATTAGATCAATACAATCTCCCTTTAGAGTTTTTACATGAGCAAACGATTAGTGAGATCCTTTTTGACACCTTTCCGAGAAATATTATTACTTCTCAAAAGATTAAAGAAAAATTATTAGATGCTCTGTTGCATTTTGCTGATTTTCATCTAACAAAAAACATTTTTGATGATGATATTCTCCATTTCATTAAGTCTCTTGAGAAAGAGAGAGAGTTTTTTATTCAACAATTACGATGCAATAATGGTGAAGGGTTCTTCGTGGAAACTGACCCTAATTGTATTTCCAATTACATTGAATGGGCTACTTCTAAAAATCTTTTGACTTTTGCACATAGAATTAATAACGAACCTCCAGAAGCGTATGTAGGTTCCTTAGAAAATAATTTAGAACACACGTTGGTTAGAGAATTCATTCAAAAGAGAAGGGAATTGATTAAACAAGGAATTACTGACAAAAACAAACAAAGATCAGCTTTATTATTATTTCAGAAAGAATGGATGAAAACACCAAGAGAGATGTTTAATGGTTATTCATTTATTGATTTAATCTTATTAGAAAGGAAAGAGAGAGAAAAGAAAGAGAGAGAAAAAATGACTTCACGAAGATGAAGTTTGCCAAAGAACTAATCGAATGTCAAGTTTAATTAAAAATATGAAAAGTAATTTAATCATTAAATTATCTTCATTGCTCTGATTGTGAGACAACGGCTCTTCCAGTACAGTGACCCATTAGATTTTTCCTCCTTTTGCAGTGTCATTGCTACCACTCTTTCCAATAGTTTCTACCATAGCTAAAGTGTTGACTATTAAGAGTAAACTGCTTCTAGAAATCTGAAAGATGAATCTTCGATTTTTCTGTAAATCAATCATTAAATATGATGGTTGTCCTAGTTAATATGGAGAAATATGCTCAAGACGTACCCTATCAACATCCATAGAAAATGGAGAATTGTAAAAAAAATAGAGATAACTGAAGAAATAGAAAGAGAAATTGAAAAAATATTAGTTAGGCTATTTATTACAAAGAATGGTTGTATAACTAACTAACAGAAATTTGTGAATTCTCTTTAAACACTATTGAGCTAGACATTTTGTCCAAAACTTATTTGTTGTTCATAGAATATACTTGCGCACAAAGATATAAATTTCAGTAGGACAGCTAAAAGGTAATGAGTAAAAAAGCAATAATTGTTATTGGTGGGGGATTAGGTGGTTTATCTACTGGTATTTACGCTCAAATGAATGGATATGAAACTACTATTTATGAGAAAAATCCTGTTCCTGGGGGATTAGCGATTTTGATATACACCCTATTTCCATATTATGTAAAAAAATTCCTGAAGGATTTAATTTCTCAAGATTTACTGTTTTATTTGATTTCAGCATTCTAACCTTAGTAATTTGGCTAATTGTCGAAATAATTTTATTATGTTTAGCTTTGTTTGTAAATAGTTTTGCTTGGTTAGATTTTCTTCAGTGGTCAGTCACATTGTTTATAGTTCTACTCTTTATTTCTATGGATCTAAAGGGAAGCACCCCTATTGCAAAAAGTGGACTACATAAAGAAGCGCCTTTCAAAATTGACTTAGATTTAGACAAATGCAAAGGGATAGGGATTTGCAAAGAAGTTTGTCCAAGAGATTGTTTTGAAGTTGATAAAATAAACCGTACAGCAAAAATAGTGCATGTAAATCTTTGTGTTCAATGTGGAGCATGCATAGTTCAATGTCCATTAGATGCGATTGTTTTTAAAAATAATAAGGGAGAAATAATTAATCCAGAATTGATTAGGAAATTCAAGCTTAATCTACTTGGAAAAAGAAAAGAAGGTTCTGCTAAAGCATAGGATGATAGAATTGATGAATTGAATTTGTCATAATGACAGTCATATTCCTACTTTTCTCTAATAATCATTTTTTATTAAAAGTTAAAAAAAGAAGTAAAAGGAATAGGAAGATTGTTCTTTCTATTCTTAGTATCTAGCAGGTCTTTGCTGTTGATAACATTCTCTACAATATACTGGTCTTGACCCATCAGGCTTGAAAGGAACTTCTGTTTCTTGATTACATTTTGCACAAGTTGCTTTATGTAATTCTACTGGCCTTCTTTGTCCAAATCCGGAACTGTTTCCTCTATTTCCACTTCTATTTTGTGGCCTTCCGCCACTTCTATTTTGATTGTTTCTATATGACATTGTGTTTACCTTTGTTTTTTTTGTAGTTGATTGACAGCAAAATTAGTTGTTCTATTTAAATAAACAGTAGTGGATTGTTCCGTTTCCTAGTTATCCAAAAATACCTATTTTCAGCATATCGCTTTTTCTACATGCCGCCAAAGAATCTCTGCTATTTAAACAATGACATCTAGCTGATTTTATCTAAGAGGTTTGGATTTTCTAAGCTAGACTTCATTCAAGCTTCCCACATTGAGTTATTTCTAGTTCTAAACGCGTATAGTTTAAGAGTGTGAGTTGCTTACTAATTATAAATATGAATAAACAGAAGATAATTATCATAGGTGCTGGATTGGGAGGATTATCAACTGGGATCTATGCTCAAATGAATGGTTTTGATACTACTATTTATGAGAAAAATCCTGTTCCTGGAGGACTAGCAGCATGTTGGAAGAGAGGAGATTACTTAATCGATGGTGGAATTCACTTCCTTTCAGGTTACAAACCTGGTCTATCTCTTCACAATGTTTTCAAAGAAGTTGGAGCTCACAAAGCTGAATGTGTTGATTTAGTCACTTATGCTAGATATATCGATGAAAAGAGTGGAAGGTCTATTGACGTCTCCTCTGATTTGGATAAGTTTCAAGCAGATCTTCTGACGATGTTTCCAGAAGATAAGAAGAAAATCAGCCACTTCATCAAAGGTATTCGAGGTATGAGTAAAACAGATATCAGTGAATTCGGTTTTAGAGAACCTGTCGAACTGATGAATACTATGAAATGGTTCAAGGAATTTTGGCAATATCGCAAAGCCCTCAAGTATTTTATTGGTAAGTCTATGCAACCTGTTAGGGAATATGTCAAAAACATTCACGACCCTATGTTTAAAGATCTCTTACTCCACATGTTCTTACCTGATGTTCCCATAGCTTTCTTGTGGATGATTCTAAGTTTCGTCTCCCAGAAGCAGATGGGTGTTTTAAAGAAGGGCTCATTAGATTTTACTAGAAAACTAGAAGAGAGATATCTGGAATTAGGAGGAAAAATAGTATACAAAACTGAGGTTTCCGATATTCTTGTTGAAAATGATAAAGCTGTTGGAATCAAAACAAAGGATGATATTGAACATCTTTCTGATTTCGTTATTTCTGCTAATGATGGTCGTACTGTCATCTATGACATGCTCAAAGGTGCCTACACTAATGATGAAATTGATAGTCGATACAATGAATGGCAAACTGTCGATCCTTTTGTTAGTTTGAGTTTTGGTATAAACCAGGAATTTGACGATGAAGTATGGCTGACAGTTTTTAAGACAACCGATCCCATAACTGTGGGGGATGAAGAAAAAGAAATAATTATGACACGATTTTTCAACTATAGCTCTGAATTTGCTCCCAAAGGAAAAACTGTCGTTCAAGTTGATATTGAGACTAACTGGGATTATTGGTTTAATCTTAGAAAAGACAAGAAGAAGTACAATCAAGCCAAGAAAGATTTAGCTGAGAGAACCAAAGAGTGGCTAGAAAAAAGATTTCCTGGAATCAAAAAGAAAATCGAGGTTGAAGATGTAGCTACTCCTTATACCTTTTGGAGATATACTTCCAATGAGAAAGGTTCCTACATGGGTTTCTTACCCTCTAGTGATACATTTACCACCTATATTAAGAAAACATTGCCAGGTCTAGATAACTTCTATATATCAGGTCAATGGTCTATGTCAACCGGAGGAGTACAACCGGTCATATATGCAGGTAGACACGTTATTCAGCTTCTATGTAAGGATGAAGGGAAAGAGTTCATTATTTCAGAATAACCTTTTCTATTTCTTACATCTCCCATTGAACTAATTATCTTTTTAATAATTTCCTAGATTATCAACATGCTTTCTACTTCTATTGGGGACAGTAACAGCCATATTACTACAAAAAAAACAGAAGGTTGATTCACTTCTCTTTTCTGTTCAATAGTTTCTTAAATCGAAAAGGATGTTCTTTAAGATCCAAGTAGTTGCTTTTATAGAATAGAACCATAAGCCATATTAATCCAATACCATTAATTGAAAGAAAGATTAATGGAAAATTGTTTATCAAAGTAGCATTTGATAAGTTTAAAGGGAGAAAGATAAGAAATATGGACTCTAGAGCAAAAAGTAAAGCAGTATTCAACGAAAATAGAGCGCAGAAATTATATTGTTTTATGTATAATATACGGATAAGTATTGCTACTATTAAAAAGCAACCAGTAAATATGAATCCTCTTGTAGCTGATTGAATATAATTGTAATCTGGGTTTACTTTTAAAGTATCAATTGCTTTATAAAAAATACCTTTTGAAATTCCTAAAAAGGACAGTAATATAGGTGAAATAACTACAATTGTCATATAAAATACAAAAACAGCTATTGGATGTTGATAAAATTTAGCTTTTTTCTCTTTAAGAGTAACTTTCGATAATTTCAATATCAGAAAAATAACAAGGACTATTATTGTGCAAATGCTTATTATATTCATTAATCCAGCTAGAATGCTGATTAAGAAAGGATCTGATTTTAAGTAGACTAACTCAACCACAAAGCAAATTGATTGAAGAAAAGGATATAAACTTATTAACTTCCATTTTCCGTGAAGGGACAGAACTAGAAAGACAGTAATCAGAAGCAAAATTGAAAAGAAAAAACCTGTTAAGAACGTATTTAAAGAATAATTATAGTCCTTATTTAACCAAATAACTGGCAAATTTCCAATACTACCAGAGTACAAATAAGAAACAGTAATGAAACTGTTTGTAAAAGGTAAAATTACTAATGAGAGAAAAAATGAAACTACTACCAATATTATTCGAATGTTCTTTCTTATCCAATGATTATATTCTAAATTAATCAATAAACTCATATTTAAATTGTAATAGCTTTTAAAAATATAGCTAAATGAAATTAGTCTTTTGATCCACAAATAAATATGATTACAATAGTTTAATTTGGATATTAATCTGATAGAAAAAAAGAAAAATATTAAATTAAGTATATTATAAGACTAAAAATAACTGTTATTGTACTTAAGGTGAAAACTATTATGCTAGGAATCATCCTTTTATCTATCTCATTAATATTTAGTTTTATAAAAGATTTAGTATTTCTCCCTTGATAAATTATTACAAGCAATGGTACGATGTTAATAATTAGACTGAAGAAACAAAAAACAAGTCCTATCAAAACCACAGGCTTTGAGCGTATAAAAGAAGGTTGTACCTGAGAAAAAGACAGAGTAAGGTCTTGAGCTTGTTACTCAACTTTCTATCATAGATGGTGTAGGGGAGACGATGGAGTTTCTTATCTTTCGGTAATTGAGTAAGGAGCATTTTTATTTTAGGTGTTTTCCTCGCTCCAATAACAAAGTGTATGCTTTTAAGGAAAAGTAAACTATAACTGTTTTAGCGTGAAACCCTCGATCCAAATAAATTACATTAATACTGAGTTTCAAGGGTCGAATATTGTCCAATAGTTCTTCTCTTCAATTAGTTTCACCTTGGTATCAAGAGGTACCTCAGGTAGCATAGTTAGTGGAACTGAGACCTTACCTCCTACTGTTGATAACATTATGTAACGATAGACATAGCTCTTCTTGTAATGGCACACCAGGGGGATCTCTTACCTTGCCATAGCAGGTATAATCTGTTGAGTCAATTGTTAGACTGCACTTTTTAGGTTGTTTCCCCTTCTTTTTCAGGTTTACCACTTGTTCCCTCATTCCCTCATTTACTTTTTCTTTTACTTCCTTCAAATTCATTTTGTTGAGGTGATAACGAATCGTATCTCCATCCATTTTCGCTCTTGTTGCTGCTGCCTGGTCAATTGATGTCCCTTCCGCTGCTGCAAGGAGCAAAGTATTCTTTACTTGTAAGGATACTCTTTTTCTTTCTCTCAACTTTAAGTGGTATGTTTAGCTCTCCTTACAAATGACACATTTATAAAGAAGTTTGTACTGCTTTTCTACAGGGTCTAAGTTGCTGGACAAGATTCTTTAAACTTTGTATGAATTTTACATTCATATAATTATTGTCGGTACTTTGATCCTAAAATTTTGCGATAATTCGAAAGTACTAGAAAAAAGGGATAAAAATTAAAAGTTAAATGAAAAATAAAAATATAGAATTAAAACTTACATGGATCGCAAACATAGATTTTAAGTAAATATAAACTGATGTTGCTAGTTGCAGCAACTTTATAATTGTATTTCTATTCTTATTAAATGAACATGTCAAATTCAGGGTTAGATTTGATAATTCTTTTATTATCCGAAATTCCAAATAATCTGATTATTGGTAAACTTAAATTCCATAAACTATTATTTTTGCTAATAAACGAAGGGGAAGCAGAAGATATTGAAGAAATAATTTCCTTCAAGCCATATAAGTTTGGTCCATGGTCTCCTGAACTAGACCCACTACTCCAATTAATGGAAGATGAAAAAATTATTGAAATAAAAAATATAAAAACTAATGTTGAATATTTGTATGAGGATCATGAAAATAACAATTTGAAAAAGTATGAACTTACTAAAATCGGAATTAAAATTGGTCATGAACTTAAGAAAATTCACGAAAATAGACTAAAAGGTATCAATTATATAATCTCAAAATATTCGCACTTGAATAGTGAAACCC
>JAUWPI010000047.1 GCA_030611665.1 Candidatus Heimdallarchaeota archaeon
ATCCTTGAATTCCATTTCCTCAGAAATCAATCTAGCTAGTATCTCTAGTCTTGTAGGATGATCCAAACACTTGAATAAATCAGCAAATATCATTTAGAGATTCTAGAATAAACAATTTCAGAGATTCTTTTGAACTGAACAACTTTTCACCCATTTTCTTTTCTTCATACGATATTAATAAGCTAATTCGATAAATTGATGAATACTGGAATACGTGAACAAATTGACTATTTGAATATTTAAAGCATATTACTGATAGTTCCAATAGACATTTTTCCGAAAAGGTTAAATATACCGTTTATTAAATGGTATAATTAGAGTATAGTTAAAGAGTAAATATTGTGAGTAAAATGAAAGAGAAAACAATAACAGCAAATCAAATAAAAAAGAAGTACCTGCGAAAGCTTTCAATAGAATTAATCAAGAGAGGCGCTTCAAATGATAAAATCAAAACAGTGTTGGATGAAGTTTCTTTTAGCGTTGATGATTACATATCAGAATTTAAACCTAAGGACCTAGAAGAGTTTGTAAGCAAATTTGGCTCACCAGAAGATTTTTGTGACAACAATTCAATAATTCGATCAAAAGTAGCTTCGAAAGGTCAGTTATTTCTAATTACACTTATGGTAAGTTCAATTCTCATAGTGCCAGTTATATCTATTGTGAGTCTTTTTACAATCTCCCTTTATTCGAATGCTTCAGACTTTACCACTTTACTACAAATTTGGCCTTATCTCGGGATTAGTGGAGTAAATACCGGTTATGGGATAATTGGGACATTATTTGGATTAAATGTCTTCGTTTGGATGCTGTATCAATTTTTAAAAGATAAATTTTCTCCTTACGATATTAGAGAGTTAGTAAAGGGCGCTATACTTGGTCTCTACTGGTATTTAGTTGTTTTCTGTCTCTATCTTATACTAGATAGTTACATCAGCCATTATTTAGTTATTCAAGACATGTGGAATCAGAATATGAAGCTACTAATCCTAGAAGGCCTATTTAGGTGGATAGCTCTAGAAAGTGTGCTTCTAATTACAGCGATATTTTATACCTACAAATACAGAAAACAATATCATAAGATTGACATTGCAAAACCAAAAATCTATTTAATCGATAAAATTGGTCTGCTTGTTGTTATCTTTATTTTGACAGGATTTATATCAGCTGGTCCAGGCATGGGGATATTAATCATAGCAATTGGCATAGGAGTTCTCTTTCTCACAAAATTCACAGGAAACACATGGCTTCTAGGATTGTTAGCAATCTTCTTACAGCTGGGAGCTTTAGTAACTAAAATGATCGCATCTTTTCAGTACCCTCAATACTTTAGAACGTGGATATTTTTTGGTATTCAAACGACTGAAACAAATGATTATCTAATCTTTGTTGCAATATTAGCTTTCTGTTTAGCCATAGTGTGGTCAGTAATCTGTATAAAACAGCTAAAGAAGAACAAACGTAAACTACTTCCACGTTTTCGAATTCCGAATGGAAAAACATCACTGATTTCCGTATTTTTAGTAAGTCTCACATTAATTGCTGTACTTGGAACACAACCTCAAAAAGTACGATATGCAAGTAACACAGATTTGTATCAGGAATCAACATATTTTGAAATTGACCAATCTTATCTTTTTCAAAGGAAGGGTAAATTATCTATATCGGTTTACACTTATATCGAAGAAACAAGTCATACACATTACAGCAATGGCACGATTATAGAAAGTACACATCATCTTGAGGGTAATTGGTATCTAACATGGACCCCGACTGGAGAGTTTAGAACATTCAGAATTGAAGGGAATTTCGATAACTACTCTACACCTAGTTATTCAATTGATGATCATAACGTGTCAATTAAGTATATATCATTAAATGTTAATGGAACAGGGGTACTAAAATATCACATCACCTTGTACTCTGGAAGCTTGACAAAAATACATCCGTATATGCAATTGCAATTTTCAGCTATTGTTCCTTGGTTACCTAACTGGTATGATATTATAATATTCGTATGTGTAATCTTCTTCATATTCTTTAAATGGGATGAAAAAACTCTTCAACTCGCGTCAAACTTGAAGAAAGGAGATGATTAGATGTCAATAGATGAGCATGATGATGAAATCCTCTTAAAAAAGTGGAGGGCACAATTGTCTAAAGGGATTCTAGAATTTCTCGTGCTCATCTTATTACAAAAGGAACGATATGGCTGGGATATTCTACAATTAGTCAGATCTTTGTTACCTTTAACTGAACCTCCTTTAACAGATGGAACAATTTACAATGTCTTAACAAGATTAAAACGAAAAAGCTTGGTAACCTATCAAAATAGAACTGTTGGAGGAAGAGTTAGAACATATTATGTCCTTTCTGAAAAAGGCCAAGAACTGCTTCATGTTATGAAAAAAGATTGGGAACAATTATTTGCCTCTATTTCAGAAGCTGGGGAATTATTTGAGAGATGATTTAATCACTCGAATGTTCTGTTCGTTCTATTATTTCATTTTGAAGTTTTTCACCTAGATTAACGAAGTAATCACTGTATCCCGCTACACGAACGATCAGATTTCTATACTCTTCTGGGTTTTTCTGTGCTTTTCTCAATGTTTCAGCTGATACTATATTAAATTGAATATGATGACCATCCATCTTAAAATACGCTCGTATTAAATGAAGCAATTTCTTTAAATTATCTTCATCTTCCAGAAAAGTTGGTGTAAATTTCTGATTTAACAATGTCCCCCCAGTTCGTAAGTGGTCTATCTTCGATGCTGATTTGATAACTCCTGTTGGACCCTTTGTATCCATTCCTTGAACTGGAGAAACTCCTTCGGATAATGGTTGAAATTCTTTTCTTCCATCAGGAGTTGCTTTTATAACACTTCCAAAATAAATGTGAACAGTTGTTGGGAGAAGATTTATTCGATGGTATCCACCCTTGGTATTAGGTCTTCCATTCACTGCACTGTAATAGCTCTCAAATACCCTACGCATTATTTCGTCAGCATAATCGTCATCATTACCATATTTTGGTGTCTCCCTTAGTAACTTCCACCTTAGCTCTTCATTATTTGTGAAATTTTCATCCATACTATCAAGTAGTTCTCTCATAGAGATGATTTTATTGTCAAAAACATTGTATTTCATTGAGGATAGTGAGTCTGTTATACTACCTAATCCAACACCTTGTATGTAGGAAGTATTGTACCTTGCTCCCCCATTATTGTAGTCTCTACAATTTTTTATGCAATCATCAATTAGAAGAGACATGAACGGGGATGGAAGATTTTGAGCCCATAGTTGTTCAATAATATTGTTTCCTTTTATCTTGATGTTTATGAAATAAATTAACTGTCTAGTAAATGCATTAAATAAATCATCAAAGTCCTTGAAATTTTCCGGATCACCAGTTTCAATTCCTATGGTTTTTTCAGTTCTGGGATCAATTCCATTATTGAGAGTAATTTCTAGTACCTTCATTAGGTTGAAATAACCTGTTAAGATGTAAGCTTCCTTACCAAATGCACCTGTTTCAACACACCCGCTTGCCCCCCCATTTCTAGCATCAATTAAGGATTTACCCTGGTTTAGCATTTCTTGAATAATAGCATCAGTATTGAAAATTGATGGTTGGCCAAAACCTGTTTTTACAATCTTTAATGCTCTATCAAGAAACTTGTCTGGAGTTTTACTACTGATTTGCACCATAGAGCTAGGTTGAAGAATTCTCATTTCCTCAATTACATCAAGTAAAACATAGGATAACTCATTTACTGCATCTGATCCATCTTCTTTTACACCACCTAGATTAATCAAACAGAAATCTGTATATGTATTACTTTCTTCAGCAGTGACACCAACTTTGGGTGGAGCAGGTTGATTGTTGAATTTAATCCAGAAACATTGTAGTAATTCTGTGATTTCTTCTTCAGCAAGTAATTCCTCTTCTAAATCCTTCTTATAGAATGGATAAAGATTCTGATCAAGTCTTCCTGGATTAAAGGAATCCCAAGTATTCAGTTCAGTAATAACCCCTAGATGAATGAACCAGTAGTGTTGCAAAGCTTCCCACATGTTTGTTGGAGCGTTTAAAGGAACATTCATACACACCTTAGCTATTGTTAGTAGTTCGTCCTTTCGTTGTGCATTCTGTTCTTGTTCAGCAAGTTCTATTGCATACTCTGAATATCTAGTTGCATAAGATATAATAGCATTTGCTGAAATGAGCATAGCATTCAGCTCTTCTTTTTTATTTAATGCATCGGGATCGGTGTAGAAGTCAATTAGATTTAAACTATCTTTGATTTCTCGTATGAAATCCAACATCCCCTTCGAGAAAATTTTCTTGCCAGCGACAGTATGACCTGGTGCTCTTTGCTCCATAAATTCTGTAAAAACACCTGCCTCATAGGCATCTTTCCACTCATTATCAACGTTTGCAAAAATCTTGTTACGAATAGATCTACCTTTCCAAAAAGGGAGTATTATTTCTTCAGTAAGTTTTCTTGTTTGTTCATCAACGAAAAAAGAGATTTTGGAACGTGAATTAAGGATTTCTAAATCATTCAGAGAATGAGTGCATATTTCAGGATAGGTGGGTGTTGCAACTGGTACAGGACCTCTTTCACCCACAATCAGTTCTCCATCGTTAATGCACAATTCTTTGTTCTCTAGTATGTATTTAAATGCTAAAGCTCTTGCGACTGGTGTTGAAACTTTTTCTACAACACCGCTTTTATAAAACTCAGTTAACAAAATTGCCCGTTCTAATGACAGTAATGGTTGAGAGCTCAAGCTCTGTTCTCTTAATTTTTTGACTCTTTCATTCATTGATTACCCACCAATTTTAACTTGTAAGTTAAAAGTTTCAAGTTTTTCTTTAATCTGAAACATCCTTTCCTGTGAAGGAGGAGTGATATTATTTAACAAATATGGTTTTTCCAACCTTCGATATTTTTCCTCACCCATCTGATTGTAAGGTAGGAGATCTACTCTTAAAATGCAATCCAATCCAGAAATATACTCACCTAATTGCAGAATATTCGCATCTGTTTCAGTTATATCAGGAATTATGGGGATTCGAATTATTACTTGTTTTTGCAGCTCACAAAGATATTCCAAATTCTGCATGATTGTTTTATTTCCAATTCCTATATATTTCTCATGTTCTTTGTTGTTCATTAATTTCAAATCATAAAGGAACAAATCTACATCTTTAACGACTACGTCAATTATTTGTCTTGAAGCATATCCAGATGTATCGACACATGTGTGGATACCATTTTTCTTACATTCTTTTAGTAATGATAAAAGGAAATCTACTTGCATCAATGGCTCTCCTCCAGAAAATGTTACTCCACCACTTGATTCATCATAAAAAATCACATCTTTTAGTAACTCCTCTATGACTTCCGAGACTTGAACTTTTCTACCAACTATATCTTTTCCACACTTTTTGCTCGTTTCTGACAATATCTTAGATGGATCCTCTATCTCTTCAGGATTGGGGTTTTTACTTTCAGGGTTATGACACCACCAACAACTAAGAGGACATCCTTTAAAGAAAACTGTTGTTCGAATACCAGGTCCATCATGAACAGCAAAATGCTTGATATCAAAAATCATACCAGTTTCTTCTACCATCAGATGTCTTCCTTTTCAAGCTCTAAGAAAAAGATGGAACTCAATAATATAAAGCTAGCCGTGTTTAAGAACAGAGAGAGATACTTTACTAGTTTAAAGAATAAGTTCTTTAATTGATTATTTTTCTACTGAGATATGAAAAAAGGATTGAAAATTTTTCTTATAATTTTTACCATATTTATTATCCTTGGTGGATCATTTGGTGGAACCCTATTCTTCTCTTACAAAAATGTTTCATACTCTGTCGATGATACAACTGTTGCCATAAATATTACTCCCGATTTACTCTGGGATTTCACAGGATTTATTGTGACTAGAACTCCAGTTGAGATAGTAAATGGCGGTTTATATGAATTTCAAGATTTAACTGTAACAATAGAAATTTATGGATCAAATTTCTTTATTAGTAGCTTAAACGGCCTTCTTCTAGGTGAAGGGGAGAATTTACTTGGAGACATAAAACCTGGATCAAACTGGTCTGGGTATATTGAGACAAATATAACAAAAGAAATAGTAATATTAGCTATTCAAGATGGGGATTTGGTAATAAAAATAGGGATTAGTTTACTAATAAACTTCTACATATTCAAATATAGTTTCATCTACAATACAACAGAGATAGTACCCTGGGATTCTCCTTTTGGGATTTAGTAACCCCTTTTTCTCTCCTTTGTTAGCATCTTTTAAAAAATTAATCAATTGAAAAACTAATATAGTCCTATTCTTCTTTGAGATTGATATTATGTCTAAAGAAAAAATGAAAGGTATCTCTGTTAAGAAAAATGAAGATTTTTCTCAATGGTATACTGAGTTAATTCAAAAAGCAGAACTAGCTGATATAAGGTATAATGTCAGAGGATTGGTACCTTATAGAGCTTGGGCTAGCATAACTATCCGTAAAATGTATAGAGTATATGAAGAAACACTAGAAAGAAAGGGTCACTTACCCTTAATCATGCCAACTTTGATTCCTGAAAGCAATTTCATGTTAGAAGCAAAGCATGTTGAAGGCTTCTCACCAAGAGTTTTTTGGGTAACTCATGGTGGAGACAAGGAATTAGAGGAAAGATTAGCATTAAGACCGACTAGTGAAACAGCTTTGTATCAGATGTATTCCCTATGGATAAGAAGTTACAATGATCTACCTTTCAAGCGTTATGTGTCAGGTCAAGTGTTCCGGTATGAAGGAGCAGATACTCGAGTTTTTTTCAGAGCTAGAGAATTTCACTGGATAGAATCACATGATGTATTCGCAACAGAGGAAGAAGCTAAACAACAAGTTATCGAGGATATGGAAACAACCTATGAGATGCTACAAGATGAATTTGCCATACCTATCATTTTCTTCCAGAGACCTGAATGGGACAAGTTTCCTGGAGCTGTGCACACCTATGCAGCAGATGCTCTAATGGATTCAGGGAAAGTCTTACAATTACCATCAACACATTTGCTTGGTCAAAACTTCTCAATACCCTTCGATGTTAAATTCATAGATGAGAACAATGATGAACAATATGGTTACATAACTTGTTATGGACCAGCGATTAGCCGCATTTACGGAGCTATGATTGCTTTACTTGGAGACGATAATGGGCTAGTTCTACCTTGGGATTTAGCACCAATTCAAGTAGTTGTCATCCCTATCTACAGATCTGCTACTAAGGATGAAGTATTGGAAAAAGCTAGAGAACTGGAAACTGCTTTGAAGAAGTATATGAAGGAAACTACAATCAAATTAGATGACAGAGATTATGTCAGTCCTGGAGAAAAATTCAATGAGTGGGAACTTAAAGGCGTACCACTAAGAATTGAAATTGGTCCCAAGGATATACAAAATGAACAGGTCGTTGTAGTAAATAGAATATCTGGCAATAAAGAAAGTGTTAAGCTAGTTGACTTGAAGAATTATACATCAAGCTATGCGAGCAATTTCACTAAAGAACTTAAAAAGAAACATTCAATTCAATTTGAAGCTCAAGTTCAATTAGCACAAACTGTTGATGAAGTGAAGAAAGCTATTGGTGAAAATAAAATCGTTTGTAGTGGTTTTTGTTCAATAGATCTTGATGGAGAATCCTGTGCAGAGTTAATAGAAAAAGAAGTAAAAGCTTTCGTACGAGGAAAACGTGTAGATACTGAAAAACACAAATTCGAAAAATGTGTTGTATGTGGCAAACCTGCTAAAGAAACCATATACATCGCAAGAAGTTACTAAACATCCTTTTTTCTTATTTTCTTTTTCTCCTCTTTTACAAACAGAACCTTTACATCATTTTGTGCAAGATAGAATACTATTGCTAATGGGAAAACAAAAATCAGTAGAAAAGAAAACAGTACCATAGTTACATATCGTGCAATGTCTAATTTTAACATTAAACCAACACCACTAAACATCCCCAGAGAACCTATACAGATGAGTGTTATTCCTAGAATCGTATAAACTATTTCATCGAAATTTAGAGCATCTATTATGAAATCAGTTTTTAGGAAACTTAATACTCCTAATGCAAGAACCAATCCAGTGACAAGAAGAACTATTCCAGAAACGACATACAATTTCTTAACACGATGTATAGGTTCTTCATTTTGTTTTTCAGTTGTTACTTCAGTAGACTGTTTGTGAACATCATTGAAGACATACATTAGTAACATAAAAGACGTAAAAATGAATAGAATAGAGAAGAAAACTGTACCTATGTCATACTCTCCACCCAAAAATCCATCGCCGATAGCTAATCCTCCAATAAGGATTATTAGAATTAATGAAATGAAATAAATTAATACATCTCTAGGTTTCTGATGAAAGATAAACAGAAGAAGAAAAGTAAGGATAATCATTATTAGATAAGCGATTAGCTGAACTTGTTTGCCTTGGATACCTAAATCTGTTCCCCAGCTCTGAACATCAAAAAGAGTTGGTTCAAAAAATGTATCAAAAAATTTAATTTTAAAATTACTTCGGGTTAATGTATCAGTAATTGTATGGAGAATTCCTCCTGAGAGAACAAGAAAATAAGCGTTTTTCCAATTTAGTGTTTTCTTCAGGTCATCTTGAATTCTGATAAATTTTTCACTTCGAACAACAGAGAATCTGGACACATAAGAAAAGAAGAAAGCTAGTAAAACGCCCCAAATAGCAAATGGTAGGAGGTAATGAAAATCCCATTCAAACGTTTGAAAATCCCATTTTAAGAAGAAATACGCTTGAGCTGAATCAGGACCAATCCAATTACTAATAATGAAAATTGCTGCTACTTTGTGATCAAATTTCTCTCGATTAAAGAAATATAGAGGAATGATAATAGATAAACCAACAATAAAGTGACCAAAAAACGCCATAGATATTTATAAAATTCGAATTTCAAAAATCTTTCTAATTTCAAATCAATATTATCACATACTGGAGACACGTTCAGTAGAGTGAAAAGGTCAAATACTATTATTCTTTACAGATATCATGGAAAAGAAGCTTATTGCTGAAGTTAAACAATTATTAAGATCAAATTCAATTAGCAAAGTAATAAGTAGAAGAGGGATTACAAGGAAGATAACATATACAGCTCCCAGTCCAGGAGTTTACACTCAACAATGGTTTTGGGATAGTTGTCTTCATAGTTTAGTATGGTCTGAATTAGGAGAAAGGGAAAGAGCTCTTCAAGAACTTGAAAGCCTAAGGTTTGGTAAAGGTGACAAGCCTTTCTTTCCACACATGTTGTTTTGGAAAAAAATCAGAAACATCTATTGGTGGCTGTTTGATGGTTTGTATCCAACAGAAGATTATTCGGAACTCATTCAACCTCCATTAATCGGTATTTCAGTGAAAAAACTGCTGGATGATGGAATCAATGTTGAACAAATAAGACAAATATCTGAAGAAATCTTGAATTATTACAAATTTATTTTGAAGATCAGAGCTCCAGATGATAGCAATTTGCTAACTATAATTCATCCATGGGAGAGTGGATTAGATTCCTCTCCAAAATTTGATCTAAATCTTACAAATAGAAGGTTTATGAGAACCAGACAATGGTTACGAATGAGAACTTTACTCAAAGAATTCCAAAAATATGATTGGAATCAGGAAGAGATGGCTAGAAAATCCTCATTCAGAGTAAAATGTGTTTTAACCAATACACTTTGTGCTTGGGGAATGGAATCATTTTCATCTGTTCTAGATGCACTTAAAATGAATGATGAAGCATCATTAATGAGAGAAGAATCAGATAGAATTTTACAGAGTTTAATTCAACGCTGTTGGAATGAAGAAAGAGGATTGTTTTTTGATCTTAATGTTAAGAAGCAAGGAAACGAGCAGATTCATGTGAAAACTATAACATCTCTTATGCCTTTGATGTTAAAAATACCTAAAGACATCAAACAAAGTCTCATATCACATCTAATAAATCCAAAAGAGTTCTGGTCAAGATATCCTGTTCCAACAGTATCAATGGATGAAAAAACCTTCAATCCCAGGGATATTCCCTTATTATGGAGAGGTCCTACTTGGATAAATACAAATTTTTTCTTGTGGAATGGTTTGAAAAGACATAAGCAGATCAAAACAGCTGAAGAACTTGCAGAAAAAACTCTCGATCTCATTAATAAATCAGGATTTCGGGAATTCTATAATCCATTAACGGGTGAAGGAGGAGGAGCTAAGAAATTTGGGTGGTCTACTCTCATTCTTCTGATGAATAGAAACTGATTTGGTGCATATTTACATCTACCATTTTTCCTTCTTTTTTGGAGCTCTCAAATTTTTATCAAGGAATTTATTGTATCTTCTAACCAAAAACACAGCATCAATACTAATCCACAGATAGAGAATCCCTAACAGAATAAACATAACATATGAGATTGTTGTGGAGTTATCTATAGCCACAAATATTGTTATTAACATTACTACAAGAAATCCCATAAAATAAAGCATCCCCCTTCCAAGTTTTCTTGCATAAAGATGCCCTAAACCAGGAAAAAAACATAAGGATAGTACTATAGCTATTAAGACGCTCTTTATTGGCAAAGGCGGAGGTGTAGGCTGATAAGGATCATTTTCATCATCTGCATCAGATTTCTTTTTAGCTTTCAAGTAATCGGCTGGTTTTACCTTTCTAACAGCTGCTCCACAGTTTTTGCAAAATAGTCTATTCTTCCTGTTCTTTGCTCCACAGTTATCACAATACATTTCCTCACCAAAGATACAATCAGTTTTTATATATTTTACCTTAATATTCATTCTAGTTTCTTATTAATGTACTCATGTTTTCCAACATAGATTCATGATATGTTATTTATACTATCACTGTTATTTTTGTAAATAGATAACACTCAAATATCGATTTTATGAGTTGATTATTGAAAATGAAAAAAACATCCCTACCTTTGATTATTGTGTCAGTTCTACTAATTCTTTCTCCCAGCATAATAGTCTCACATGTTGCATCAAAAATAGATGATTCAAGTATTTATGGTTCAAAAATCTCTGCTACCGACTTCTCCATAACTGATGTTGACAGTGGTCTTTCATATTCTTTGAATGATTTCATAGGTCAAATTGTGTTGCTTGACCTATTTGCAACATGGTGCCCGCCTTGTGGTGTATCACTTCCGTATTTAAGACTGCTATACAATACTTACGATGAAAATCAAGTAATGATTATATCGATAGACGTTGATAGTTCTGAATCACAATCAGTTGTTTCACAATTCCGTCATGACAATAATATGGATTGGATAGTTGGAAGAGATACAGATGGTTCCATATCTGCAAGTTATGGGTCAGGTTCAATCCCTACCTTTCACATCATCGACCAAAAAGGTAACATTCACTGGAGTGATTCTGGTTTTACTGTAGAAGAAACATGGCCTATTATGAGTGACACAATAGCTACATTAGTGGAAAATTTAGAGGTTCCATCACAAAATATGTCCCCAACAACTAGAGTATTGTTAACAATTCTAGAAGTTACAGGAGGACTTGGAGCAGCTGTGGCAATCGTTTATGGAATATACAAACTAAGAGATCGTTTAATACTTAAGAAATGCTCAATATGTAAAAGTACCGCCAATACAAAATGTTCTAAATGCGGAAGTTTCGTTTGCTCTAATTGTTCAACCAAAGGCTGTCCAAATTGCGGAAGTAGAAAGTTCATAAGATTATGAACTTTCATTCAAATCTGATAGTTGAATAGCGAATTTACACACTTCATCACCATGCATGACAGTTTCCAATATTTCTATTTCAACAGGTTTCTGAAGGATTGTTTCCCAGATGTTTTTATAGTACCCACCACCACAATAACAATAACTTTTCGGAAGAATTTTCTCTTTATCTTTAAGCGCATCTCTAATTCTTGGACAGTGACAAAACAGAGCACGTTTCTTTGTAGGGTCTGTCTCCTCAAACCACTCTTTAATAAAACTACTTTTAGGTATTTTTGTAGCGATAATCTTATTACCAGCCCTTACACCTGCAAATCCCATTTTTCTAACAACAATTTCTTGAACATACTTATCTTCTAATTTCAGTGCATCTTTAATAAAAACTTCAAAGTCTTTTTGCATCTTTTGAATAACTAAATCGATATTTTCTGTATCTACATAAAGATCTTTGTATGGTTGTAATGCTTCTGGAGATTGATGACATGCACAGCTGAGCAGTATTTCTTTTATTTCTTCATCATTTGTTAGTGATTCAAGTTTTCTAATAGCCTTATCGGACCACTCAAACACATCATTTCTATGAGATTTTTGAGAAATGATATCACTCCCTTCTAGAACCTCATTTGCAATATTTTCTCCAACTTCCTCTGAAATTTCTTTTGCAAGTTTTCCAATCCAGTATTTATCGAAATCGAAGCTCTCAGACATATCTTTTTCACTATGTTAACTAAGTTGAAATCTTTATATTTCTTTCTTTGAAGATTTGTTTTTAATAAATCAACCAAGAATCATTCAATTTAGGAGAAACATTAAAATTGATTTATTGCTTATTATTATTTTGAGGATACATGAGTGAAATATATGTTTGTTTAACTTTTGATTTTGATGCAGAAAGTGCTCAGATTAGACAAGAGGAAGATGCAGTTCGAATATCTAAGGGTCAATTTGCTGTTCAAAGAGGACTCAGCAGGATTCTAGCTCTTCTTGCTAAATATGAAATAAAATCAACTTTCTTTGTATGTGGTTGGGTTGCTGAAAAATACCCACAACATATTAACGAGATTACTAGCGCTCAGCATGAGATTGCAGCACATGGATATCTACATGAGTATCTCGACAAGCTAGAGTTTAATGAAGAGATAATAGTTCATGAGCATACTAACCAAGTACTTGAAGATATAGTAGGGAAAATCAAAGGTTTTAGAGCTCCTTATTGGAAAATGTCAAAGAACACATTAAACATAATTGCTGAAATGGGATACATGTATGATTCTTCTTTAATGGATGAAGATCGACCTTATGTCTACTCAGTTCCAGAGTCACCTAAAAATCTAGTAGAATTTCCAGTTGAATGGTTTCTTGATGATTGGGTATTATTTGAGCATCACCAAAAATCTCCATCTGAAGTCTTTGAGATTTGGAAAGCACAATTTGATGCATTACTAGAAATGGAAGATCTTGAAGAAAATAGGAGAGTTCTAACACTAACTTGTCATCCAAGTTGCATAGGCCACGCTTACAGAATAACCGTTTTAGAACGTTTTATTAGCTATATGAAATCTAAACAAGCTATTTTCGTAAAAATGGTAGATTTAGCATCAGATTACCTTCTGTAGAGTTTTTTGTATTTTAAATATAACTGGATGTTTAACCTCATCCCTTAATTGGAAAGCAATTAAAGCAGTGTTTAAGTTATCATATGAAGAAACTCAATTGTAGAATCATGGTGCATCTCTAATATCTTTTATTTTAATTTCCTTGAATTGGCTTCTAACTGAACGGATTATCGCCAAACCTATCTTAAGGATATATCTGGCTTCCTTTGGATTAAGTTCTATTTCTCTATCTTCTCT
Source organism: Candidatus Heimdallarchaeota archaeon (assembly GCA_030611665.1). Taxonomy (GTDB): domain Archaea; phylum Asgardarchaeota; class Heimdallarchaeia; order Heimdallarchaeales; family Heimdallarchaeaceae; genus UBA460. The sequence goes on from JAUWPI010000047.1 coordinate 13,662, forward strand.
TATTCCTTCTATAAATTCTCTTGAACAATTTACGAAAGAAGACTTCCAATCAGTTTCCATCTCTGTATTCGAGTGCCATTCACCTTTCTCATCTATCCAATGAACACCAGCTTGACCAGGACCACTGGAACCACTGTTCTCAAAAAAACTACCAGTGCATCCTGGAATGAATATTGCTCCTTTTTCACCCACAATTTCGACATATTCATCACATGCATAGTAATCTGATTCCAACGGCATAAATTTGTGAATACTTACATTCCATGTTGCATAATGAGATTTATCTTTACATGAATAGATAACTACTGAAGGAGTATCGTGTTTTAGGACACCTTTAATTCTGAAATTTCCTTGCCATGTCAGTACTGAATCTATTGGTTCCCCTAAGAACTGTGAGATTATACTATGCTTGTGATAACCATCATCAAAAAGTTGGGGAGAATTATAATTTTCTTCCTCACTAAATCTCCATATCCATGAAGATAAAGGTACTTTCCATCCAGAAAGAGCACTTAAAGCGTTCCACATTCTATAATCCACTCTTTCAGTTTTACCAATTACTCCTTTGTTAATAAGATCCATTGCAAATTGATAAGGGGGATAGAACCTGAAGTTTTCAAAAATCCTGAATTTAACTTGGTTTTTTTTAGTTGCTTTAATCATTTTATCCATGTCTGACAAAGTTAAGCAAGGAACCTTTTGAAGAGAAATATGTTTTCCAGCTTCAGCTGCAAGAATGGTTTGTTTTGTATGAACTTTATGTGGTGTCAAAATTTCAACAGCATCAATATTCTCATCTTTTAGGAATTTTGCATATTCTGTATATACTCTATCAATATTGTATTCTTTAGCTATTTTCTCTGCTTTCTTTTTATTTTTATCACACACTGCTACAAGTTCGGCACCTAACTTGTACTTCTTATTGTAAGCTTCTAAATGCAGTGTACTAATTCTACCTAATCCTACAATTCCCACTTTAATTTTATCACTCATGACTTTATCGTTTGGCTTTCTAATTTCTTTCTTAAAAATATGTTGGAGAGCTTTGAAAGATTTCTTCAGATAATAATTAATATATGTTCTCTCTTCATGTTTATATGCAAGAAGAGGGAATCTCAAGATTGGTTGATTGTTTTCCTCAAAATTATTCTGAATATTTCTTTTATCAAGAACTTATATCCAGAATGGATGAAAGGACAGTTTTCAAGAAAAAACACATAGGTAACTCTACCCAAAAAAAAGAAATATTTGGCTATACAATGGGCAAAGGACCAATCAAAGTCCTCATTTATGGCCTTCCTCATTCAGATGAACCAATAGGAACTTTGACAGTTGATGCAATAAGCGAATTAGTATCCAACAATAAAGAATTAGAGAATGATTTTACATTCTTTTTGATTCCTTGCATTGATCCAGATGGTTTATACTTGAATAGAGGGTGGCTGAAAGGACCTTTTAATCAAAAGAAATTTTTCTTAAACCGATATCATAGACCTAATGAAGAAGACATAGACTGGTCATTCCCGATAAACACAAAGAACTATTCTTACACTACCACTATGAACGAAACAAATATTCTTAGAAAAATAATTGATTCTTACAAACCTGAACTCTTTGTAACACTACATAGCATACAGTTTTCAGGGATTCATTTCTATTTTAGTAATAATTATGTTACACTTTTTGACAAAATTGAAAGTTTTGTAAAGAAATCACCTATCCCTTTGCAGAAAGGAACGCCATTTTTCGTTGAAGAAGGATGGACATATCGTCCAGGATTTTATAGGATTTATACTACAAAAGAAATGATTAGTGATTATATTCGTGAGGGTATTGACATTAGTACTTTAAGAAGAGGAGAATTCTCCGCAGGTCATTATTTAAAGCAGAATCCTAAGGGAGTAGCTTTAGTTCCAGAAATACCTCTTTACTATGATTTAGAATTGAATAATTTAGAATTAGGTGAGAAAACAAAAAAAGAGACGTTTCTTGAAAGTAACCGAATTATGCTTGCAACCCTTGATTACATAGAACCTTTCTGGAATAAGTATAAAGATAAGTTGAACAACAAAAACGCACATTTTATGAGGATTGGTGAGATAATCAAGAATTGGAGAAAAGAAATCAAAGAAGAAATGAAGATAACCAGGAAGGAAGGGTCGGATGTAGTAGCAACAAAAAGCGAGATTTATAGTAACGAAAAGGTAGTGAAATATAATAGTTGCAATACTTTAGGATCATTTCATCAATTATTGAAAGATTCAAAGGCAATTAGTAAAAATGAGAGAAATTCTGTTCTTCTTCAATTAGAGAATGAAATAGAATCTATAAGTCACGATATAGAATCAGAAACAAATATCCAGAACTCAGATATCAATGAAATGGTGAGAATTCAGATTTTTTCGGTTTTAGCAACTATGAATTTTATAAAAAAAAGAAAGAAATTTAACTGAAGAATAGCTCTCCAAATGTTGGGAAAATGTCAATATATTCAGCTAAAGTACTATATAATCCTATTAATGTGCTAATTACTCCATAAATAAGCAAAGCATATTTGTGCCATTTTGATAAATTGAAACCAAAAAGTGCTTCAAATTGTCGTTTATAGATCCTTATTGGTAGGTCTATAGTTCGAATTATTTTGTAATTTTGTTCAAATTCTAACCTTAAAATGCTTATAGGATCAGATATCCATCTTTTAGGTACAAGATAGAATTCTACAACAATTTCTTCTTCCTCAGAATCAAAGTAAACAATTCTTTGTGTAGGTGCTATTGTAACAACATTACTAGTAGATAATGGACGTACTATTAAGTTTCCTTGTTCCAAGCCTTCTATCTTCGTGGTAGCTTCAAGTATTTCCTGGCCTAGTTTTTTAGCAGTTATAGAGAAATATTCTGCCTCTTTCTTTGTTAATACGAGTTGTTTTAATGAAACATCTTTTGAGAATTCATCTGATTTTAACAGAGTAATTCGTAATCTGAATACTTCATCTAGACACATATTTTTCGGGATTTGTATAGCTAAATCTCTTGTGTGAAGATTTGTTTGTTCTTCTAATATTTCTATAGCCCCTTTATCTAGTATCTCTATTGGTTCAAGGACAGATTTTTCTGCAAATTCATCTCTAGATACTTTAGGAGAAACGTAATGAGGAGCTTCAACATTTCTTGATAAAACCTCCGATTCAGTATCCTCTGGTAGTACATCTGATTCAATATCAGTTTCATCCCATTCTTCATCCTCTGCTTCATCCATCTCCTCTTTCATTTCTGCTTCTTCAGCTCTTGATCTTAGCGAAGGTCCTGTTAAAGCATCTGTTGTATAAGGCGCAAAAGAAGAAGAAGAAGGAGTAGGGGGGGGAGGAGGAGCAACACTTCTAGCTTTTGATTTCTTAGCTTTAGATTTGACCCCACCAAGAGTTATCTGTGATTTAATGGGTTTATCTCTCAATATTCTTGATCCAAAATCTATTTTTCTAGCAGATATCGAAACAGCTATGGTAAAAACAGCTGTAAATAATAATGCAATTCCAAGAATTAACCATCCAGACATAAACCATAATCAGCTTACTTTCAAATAAACATTCTGTAGAATAAGAAAAATAAAGAAAGAAAAAAAGTTTAGAGTTTATCACCGCAGTTTCCACAGAATTTAGCGCCTGTGTCATTTTTAGATCCACAGTTAGTGCAAAACTTCATTTTACCTTTCTTCTCATCGTCTGTTGGATCACCGCAGTGAGCACAGAATTTAGCTGCAGGAGAAACCTTATTCTTACATTGATTACAGGTAATAAATGCTGATTCTACTTCACCTTTTTTCTCTATCTTATCTGCTTGTTTTATTTCACTTCTAGAGAACAAGTTGTTTACCATGACTGCACCAGTTAAACCGCTTCCACCTTCGGGAAGGGCTCCTGCTACTTTAGCCATTCCAGCATATTGTTGTATTTGACCTGCATTAACACCAGAACGCATCCAGAACAAACGATCACGATATTCAGGAGTTGTGTCGATTCCACCGAATTTCAAGTTCTTGAGTTTTACACCCATCTCTGCTAATTCACCCTTAACTTCATCTTCTACGAAATTGGATGTTTTACCAAGGTTTGACATCACATCTGTAATGCTTTTTTCTGAAAGCTTGCTAATAACTGATTCAACAATGAATGTTCTAAAGAATTCATTAAATTGTGCAGTTGTGTAAATATTTCTGTTCCCAGATATTTCAAAAGCAAATTTTTGTGGATCATTTATCTTATAAAAGTAGTCTCCAAAGAACTGCAATGGAGCTAACTCTTGAGTTTGTGATCTTCCTCCAAATTTACCTTGAAAATCACTCATTGATAAAAATATCACTTGACAATTAAATGGTGATTTATCAAATCCTACTATTCTTGACAGAAAAGTTGTAAGAAGAGGAATGTTCTTTGTTTTCATGAAGTGTCTTCCAGACTTTAAAACGTCATATACAACAGAATCCTTTATGAATACTGCTACCTGATTAGGCATCACATTAACCTGATCTCCCCAATTTAGTATATCTCTTGGATGACGATACAAAATTTCGTCTCCACGCCCTGTGGCCCATTCAATAACTTCTACCATATTTATACCTCAATTTATTTGATAACCTTAACGGTTCTGAATTAAAATATCGTAATTCTTACTTTTAAAGGTATACAAAGTGGGAATAAGTAAAAAATCTATTTAGGAGCCATT
>JAUWPI010000063.1 GCA_030611665.1 Candidatus Heimdallarchaeota archaeon
GTTTAAGACAGGCAAAGTTAAACGTGGTTCAGCAAAAGGAATCATGGTATCACTCTTTAATATGAAACCAATAGCAGAAGTAAATACAGAAGAAGGTTTTATTGGAATAGGAGCTGCTTTCTCAGAAAAGAGTGCAATGAAAAAGATGATTAAAGAGATAGCAATTAGGACACATCCTGATAAAGAATATGACCTTTTCATGGCAGATGCATTAAATCCTGAACTAGTGGAATGGTATGTAAGTGAAATTAAAAAAGTCAGAAAAATAAAACAAACATTCTACTGGGAAATGTCAGGTGTTATGGCTTTATCAGCTGGAAGAGGAGCGGTCACAGCAACAATTTCTCCGTCTCTTGAAGAATAGGAGAAAACAATTCTTTTTATTGAACAACCAGATGTGATAAATAATGGATTCTGAAAATTACGCTGTTATCATTATCGGTTCTGGTATGGGTGGTTTAGGCACAGGTTTAACCCTTCAGAATCACAACCCCAAACTCAAAACTATTATCTTAGAACAACATTCTATCCCAGGAGGTTATGTAAATGGTTTCAAACGTAAAGGATATTATTTTGATAGTGGAGCTGAGGGGTTAGTTTTCTGTGGTGAAGGACAAGCTTTTAGGATGGTTTTAGACAAGTTTGGGGTTGATCAAGAATACATACTGATTGATCCAGTAGAAACAATGCAGTTCCCAAGCAAAAAAATCACAATGCATGCAAATGGAGAGAAATACAAATTAGAATTGATAAAAAACTTTCCAAACGAAGAAGATGAAATTAGAAAGTTTTTCAAAGTAATTGAATCAATACAAGAAGAATTTTATTCTGTTGTCAAAGGTAAATTTGATCCCTCATTTAAGGAATTGCTTAAAATTATATTTACATGTCCTACACTTCGGAAATATACTACAAAATCGTTTGATGATTTACTTACAAAATTTATTTCAAATATAGAATTAAGAGACATTTTGTCAGTATATAGTCTCTGGTTGGGAGTATCTCCAAAAAAGATTAAAGCAACTTTAGCTGCTGTAGTTTTCTTTTCTCCTTACTATCAAGGTCATTATTATCCTAAGGGAGGCATGCTTGCATTTGCTAATAACTTAGCCAAAGCTTATGTTACAAATGGTGGAGAGATTAGATATAAAACAAAAGTGAAGAAAATAATAATTGAAAATGGGAAAGCCGTAGGTGTTCAACTCGGAGATAAGTCAGTTCTAAAGGGAAATTGGATAGTATCAAATTCTGATATACAAAGAACTACTTTTGATCTAATTGGAGAAGAACATTTATCCAAGAAATATATTGATTATATTTCAAGTCTAGAAAAATCGGTAACTGGTTTTTCAGTTTTTCTAGGTTTAGATATCCATCTTGACAATTATCCTTCTCATATTGCTTATAATATTAAATCAGAGAGTTATTTGGAAAGAATAGCAAAAGGAAACTATTCCCCAGAAGAAGTTCTTATAAGAATTCCAGAAAAAATTGATCCTTCTTTGAGAAATGATAAGGGTTCTTCTCTAACATTTCTTACTTTTGCACCCTACAATCTTGATAAAAACTGGGGAACAAATGAAGAAAAGGATCAGAAAGAGCATTATATAAAGATAAAAGAAAAATATACTGAGAGATTAATTCAAATCGCTGAAAAGGTTATACCAGATCTATCTAAACACATCGTTTACAAAGATGCAGCAACTCCATTAACTTTTGAAAGATATACTCTAAACTCACAAGGAGCTTGGTATGGCATAAAGAAAGGTCAAAGGAGACCAAAACAAAAAACTCCTATCAAGAAATTGTTATTAGCTGGAGGAAATACTCAAGGAGCAGGAGTTCCATCTTGTTTCTTCTCAGGCATTAAGGCAGGAGAAATAATTTTAAAGAAACTAAAGAAAAAATAATGATAGCTATAGTTTCTTCATTCTGATAATTTTTTCAGCTGTTTTTACACCTGAAATAAAAGCTGTAGGCACTCCAGTACTATCCACATTTGCTCCTGTTAAAATTAAATTTTCTAGAGGATATTTATAGCTAGATCTTTTTTGCCCTTTTTGTGGTCCATACCATCCTCCACCATCATTTAAAGAGTATCTTTCAAAAGTAATAGGTGTTGCAATTTCCTTAACAATAATATTTTCCGATAATCCAGGAATAGCTCTTTCAGCAATTTTAATCATTTGCTCTGCATATTTCTCTTTGAGCTTCTTGTATTCTGCTGCTCTTTCACCTTCACTAGTTATTTTCCACTTATTATTCCACTCATATGGAGCTATAGCTAACATTACTATCCCAGTGCCCTTATCTGATTTTAGACTAGCATCGATTTTTGAAGGAATTCTCATTGCGACACCATTCAAGGTGAAATTACCCTCTAATATGGGACCAATTATCTCTTTATAATCGTTGAAGACAGTTAAGTGTGATGGAAATTTTGTTAAATCCATATCAACACCTAAGAAAACACCGAAACCTGAAATAGAAGGTTCAAGCACAACCATTTTTTTATAATCATTTTTTGATATGTTTTTTTTCCCTAGCAATTTGAGATAAGTTTGTTTAAGATCTGCGTTCGATATGATAAGGCTCGCTCTGATTTCCTCACCAGAAGCTAAAATCACTCCTACAGCTGTTTTATCTTCAACTATTATCTGCTCTACCTTTGTGTTGTATAGAATTTCTCCACCCTTCTGCTTATAAGAAGAAGCAAGGTTCTTAGAGTAACCTAGCATTCCTCCTTTTGGATAGTAATTCCCTTTCAAGAAAGGATTGCCACCTACTACAATTCCTATAGGGGCCATAGTATCTTTAGGTGGAAGACCTAACCAGAGATTGTAAAAACTGAGAATTGGATGAAGTTCGGTGTTCGATATTTTTTTATCGAGATATTTTTGGAATGATTTCAAAATATGTTTTCTGATAGTTTTAGCTCTAACTACAAATTTTAACATTGTCCATAGAGAATTTGTATAATCTGTTGGACCATAGTACCATAGTTCTTCTGTCATCTTCTCCATGTTTTCAAAATAAGTTCGCAATTCTGATTCATTATCTGGAAAGTGTCGGATTAATTCATCTAGAAACTTCTCTGAATCAGCATGAAGAGTAATCTCTTTATTAGGATAATAGAGCACTTCAAGAGGATCGATTTTGATGAATTCTTGTTCTACTCCAAGTTTTTGTAATGTTTGAGATAGAGCTTGATTGTCATCAGCATAGATTATACCCTCAGCTCCAGCATCAAAATACATGCCTTTACGTTTGAAACCTGTAACAAAACCACCGGGGATAGAATGTTGCTCTAAAATAATAGTTTTAAGTTTTGGGTTGTGATTCTGAAGCGCTAAACCTGCGCCTAGTCCACCCATACCAGAACCGATGATAATGACATCATAACTTGGATCACTCATTTTACTAACCTCGTGTTTCGAGTTGCTTTTTTTTTAAATGCTCACGAACTAAGTCGACAATAGGTTTAGTATGGGTATTCTTATTTGTCTCCAAATCAATATACACTGAATTTACCATCAATTCTCTTAATTTCTGACTTATTTCAGCTTCATGCATTTTATCCTTTTCAGAAGCAATTAGGAGTAGATCATGCTTTACGTTTGCATAAACATCCCACCATTTCCAAAAAAGAAAATTCATAGAAACGTTTTTCCATTTCTTGGATTCAGCTTCATTCATAACACGGATATATTTAGCTGCTTGTTCAGGTGATTCGCTCTTACTTTTCTTTAACCACCATCTAATCAAAGGTTTTACTGGTTCCATTATTATGCGAGGTGTAACAGGAATCAAATATCTCAAACCAGGTGGAAGATCAATCTGAATTGCTGGAGCGACTAGAACATTTAGAAATGAATCGAATTTATTCTTTCGAAAACCATCAGCTAAAATAGCTGAACCAAAACTGGAGCCAAAAAGTAACATCTTGGTTGAATCAAATTTGAGTATTTCAATAGCTTCTTTGATATCTTCTGAAAGGCGATCTATGTCATTTTTAGATTTTTTTGCAAGAGTGCTAGAAGCTTTCTCTCTTGTCTCAAAATATACAATATCAAAATCCTTCATTGCTTCTAAGAGTACCTCGTCCCATCCCAATACAACTGAACCCCACCCAGCAACGATAAAGAGAGTAAATCCATTACTAGTTTTATTAGGAGCAAAAGATCTTAATATCCTAACAGTGGTTCCATCGGACATTTTAAGGAAATGCTCTTCACAAAGATCTTCATATTTCCCTCGCATAAATGATGTAAATTTATCTTCAGCTGATAAAGCCATGTCTAATGGTGTTTTGAATGCTTTAAGAATATTATCATTTATTGATTTGAGTATTCAGTTGAAATATCCAATTCTCTAAATCTTACCTAACAATTAGCGTCGAAATTTTCCTTCAATAGGAATCCCAATTATAACTATTAGTGTCAACTTACTAATCAAACATAGATTATAGCAATATTTTAAAACGAAGAGCTTTAGATAAAAACATGAATTTTGATGCTATAATATTAGCAGGTCACAGTGAGAAAGACTCTGATCTTCTGATTCAAGAGAAAGTAACGAGAAAAGCTTTCCTCAAACTAGGAGATAAGATGTTCATTGAACACCAGATTGCAGCTATTAAAGAAATCAAAGGAATCAGAGATATATATGTCAGTGGAATGTCTGCGGATATGTGGAAAACAGATCTTCCAGTAATTTTTGATGATTTTGATGGAGACATAATTGACAAACTTAGATATTTTAAAAGTACAATCTATACAGAGAAGGATGAACCAGATTATGTTTTAGTTATTTCAAGTGATACACCCTTAACAACAACAGAAAAATTGGAGAGATTCATTGAAAAATGTAGATTGACTACCGATGGAGAACTAAAAGCACTGTATTATATGTGCCTAATTGATAAAAAAGATATGGTTTCTAAATTCCCAGATTCTAAGAGAACATATGTGCACTTAAAAGATGTTAGTTGGTGTTCAGGAGATACCTTGCTAGCTAAACCGTCAATAATAGACACTCACGGAGAAATATTAGAACAAGTTGTACGTAACAGAAAAGCTGTGTTCAAAGCCCTACTGATTTTCAGCCCTATTACTGTTATAAAATTGTTCTTTAGAAGAATTACAATGCAAGGATTTAATGATGTTGTAAACAAATACTTCTTCAAAACACCTAACGCATGTTTAGGTATAATTGCAGACGATCCAGAATTAGGAATGGATGTCGATAAAGTTTTTCAGCTAGATATCGTTCGAAAGTTCTATACAAAACAAAAAAGTGAAAAATAGAAACAAATTAGAGATTTTCTCTTGTTTCTGTCATGGTTATATTTTGCAAATTCCAATCGCTTTCATTTTTTTTTATATTTTTTTACAAATACTTTATTTAGAACTTCGAACATAGTTATTTTTGATCATTATGAGGAAGAAAAATTCTCTTTTCTTAATCACACTTTTTCTCTTATCATTACTAGCACAACCTTTAGCAGAAAAGCATTATATGGCCGATCCTTCATTTTCCATATCTAGCCCACTAGAAATTGGTTGGCATTTAGATCAGATAAATATAACAGGGGCCTGGGAAATAACTAATGGTTCTGAAGATCTTATTATAGCAGTTATTGATTCTGGTATCGATTTCTCACATCCTGAATTAGCAAGTGCATCTTGGGTAAACGTTGATGAAATTGCAGATAATGGGATAGATGATGATTCAAATGGTTACATAGATGATGTTGCAGGTTGGGATTTTACAAGTGCTGATAATAATCCCGGACCTGATTCTTCTGATCCTATTCACTGGCATGCTACGTTTATTTCAGGAATTATTGCTGCTCCAATAGATCTATATGGTATTGCGGGAGTTGCACCTGATTGTATGATTATGGACATACGCATTTTAGATGAGTTTAACTATGCTGGGACATCATATGAAGATTTTGGAAATGCTATTAGATATGCAGTTGATAATGGAGCTGATGTTATTAATTTAAGTCTGCAATATTATGCAAATGATTCAACCTATTACGACGATATTGTATATGCTATCTCACAGAACGTACCTGTAGTATCTGTAACAGGTAACACTTGGCAACCTACTGGAGGTGTTGAATTTCAATCATTCCCTGGTGGATATAATGAAGTTATTGCTGTAGGTGCAACAAATATCACTTATGCTAAAGCTGATTACAGTAATTACGGTGTATGGACTGAGTTAGTGGCACCAGTCGGAGATGAGTTATTTATTTCACTGGATCATTTAATCAATAGTACATTACCATATTATCCCTCTAATTTGTATGGACAAGCAATAGGAACATCCTTTGCATGCCCCCAAGTGGCAGGTGTTATTGCTCTTATGAGATCAGTAAATTATGCAATAACTGTGGATCAAATCCGAGAGATACTCCATGATACAGCTTTGGATTTAGGTATGGCGGGATTCGATGAATATTTCGGATATGGTCTTATCGATGCAACCAAAGCTGTAAATGAGACTATAACAAGATATGGAACTTCTCCAGTAATTACAGAATTTGAAGAATCTAATGAAATTATATCAATTGCTGTAGTAATTTTTACTGTACTAGTTTTGCCAATAATACTTAGTAGAAAAAGAAAAACAATCTAAATTCATTTCCTTTTTTTATTTTCAAGAGCAAATTGTTTCTCTTATAATGTTAATCATGGGTGATGAATGTGCAGCTCTGTTTGTTTTAATATCAATAAGTCTAGAATTTATCATGAGAGAAGCTATCTTATTTGTTTTTTCAGTATCGTGCAGAGGATCTTCACTTTCATCAATAACAAGGATATTATTTTCAAGTCCTTCATAAAAATCCCAAAACTTAGCAAAAGCTACATGTTTTATAGTTTTTTTCCATTTTCTCGGATCAGAGTCACTAATTGCTCTAATATAACGAGCAGCTTGATATTCATCTTCTGTTTTAAATTTCCTTACCCAACAGAATCCGATGGGTTTGATTAGATTAAACATCCATGAAGGTAAAATGATAAGAGCTAGTTTTATAGCTAAAGGTAAAGAAATTCGTTCTATGGGACCAACAAGAATAGAGAGGTAGGGATTAATTCCTAGATTTTTCAGCATTAAAGCGACTAAAATAGCACTGAAAGATGTAGTTAATATAATTGTATCTTTTTCCTTAAGTTGATGATATTCAATGGCTTCCTTGATATCCAAAGCATATCGGTCAAGATCGAATTTTCCTTTCTTTGGAACTTTACTTGTAGCTTTTTCTCTGGTCTCTACATAGAGGATATTGAAGAAATCTTTAGCTTCCTGGAGAAAATCATCCCAGCCTAAAACGATTGAAACCCAACCAGCAACAAGTACAAGGGTAAAATTGTTACACGTTTCTTCTGGTGCTTCTGTTGTTAATGTTCTAATTTGTGATCCATCAGATAGGGGAATTAACTCAATTTTAGCTAATTTCTCGTAATTGGCTTGTGTCAATAGCTCAAATTTAGTCTTCTCTTCTTGTTTTACCATTAAAGAAAAAATAGTAGAGTACAATATAAATCTTAATCTTTTAAGAGTAATCCAAGAATAGATATGTTATATTTATTCTCAGTACCATACGTTCTTTATTCCAAGTTTATAAGCAATAAAGCTGACAAGTATATGAATAAAGAAAGTAGCTATTAGCAAAAACAGGAAATAATACCAGAAGAACTCTCTTAAAGGAAACATAAAACCTATACTACAAGCAAAACCAAGTATTATATATCCCATTTGATCCCATGGGAATAAACCTCTTCCAGGAGCAATGCTTATTCTCCTTTTAATGAAGGATCCTATGAAATCTGCTAAATGGGTTCCAATTGAGAAGAAAAAGCCAATATACATCGGATATTCACACGGGAAGACATTTCCGTAAAACAGATTGAAAGGATCAGCAAAGAAGAACGAAATTACTGCTCCGAAGAATGTTCCTGCAATCAGTCCAGCAATAAATCCTTTCCAAGTCTTATTATCACCAAAGATTCTTTTTCCCTTCCAAGTTTTTCCAAAATCAACTGGCTTTCCTCCACCCCATATATTTGCAAAAGAACTTGTTTGGAACATGGGATGAGCAAATGCGAAGATAGCAATAATAGCATGCCAGACATAATCAATAAATACCATATAGAATTTGAATTTTCTAGTAACATATAAGATTTATCAATAAAACTTAATCTAAAAACAAGTAACTTAATGCATAAATTACTGCCATTAATATAGCAAAACTGATTATTCGCGAAATCATTCTTGAAGACACTCTATTGCGTCTATAGTTCTTTCCCTGTTGTTTACCGTACTGGTCTTGGTGTTCGTATGTAAGCTCAGTTGGAGAGCTTCCATACCGAGTAGTTGGTTTGGTATAGTTTCCACTTCCTGTTACCTGACTAGCATTTGATTTAGTTTCCGGAAAATTTAATTCTTTTCCACATTCAAAACAATATGTTGCATCATCTTCGACTGGAGTATGGCAATTACTACAGAATCTCAATGTCACATGTAATTTCATTCTATAGACTCCTAAAAAGTTTCCGTAGAAATAATATTTCAATCTGATAATTGTTGTTTCCTTTTACCAGTTCCTTCACACATTCCACATGTTCTGGTTGTTGCTTTATAACTTAAGCAATTCTTGACAAAATGTTCTGATAACTGATCTGACTGGTTTTTTACTGAACCAGAGCCATGAAATACAAGACATATTTGGTTCTTCATCCTTGATTGGGGCACATGTTAAAACCTTTGCGGGTACAGCATGGAGACCAACAATCAAATGCCTAGTTTTACCTTCTTCAGGTAGTTTAGAGTAAGGAGCTACCTTTAATTTTACATCTAATTCTGAAGAAATCGTCCAACTTATACTATTAGAAAGAATAAAACCTCTTTGAACATCTTTTGGCAAAACTCCTCGAAGAGCAAGTCCGACTCTCTTTCCTGTTTCAGCTTCATTATAATCCACATCACTAATTTGAATTGAACGAAGTACACAGTTTCTTTTTGAGGGAAAAACATGGAGCGTTTCTCCTCTTTTCAGATTGCCAGCTCTAACTCTTCCTAGTATAACTGTTCCTATTCCCTTTATTGGAAAAACATGATCAACATCCACTCTTGAATGATCTTTTTCTGCCCATAAGAAAGAAGGTCTAGAAAATGATTTTTCTTTTATCAATAATTTCAGCTCATTCACAGTTTCTCCTTTTGTTAAATTAACATTCAAAATTGGATATTTATTCAAGAGAAGACTAGAAAACATTTTCTGGATTTTCTGCTCAATTTGATCAATATCAAAATATTCTCCTTCATGTACAACTGCTATGATACCATTTTCAAACTCAAGTGATTCAAGAAGTAAACCGAACTCAGCAGTATGAATATCCGGACCAGTTAGTGGAATCAAAACTATAGGCACATCAGTCATGAAGATAGTTTGGAATAATGCAAGAGGTTTGTCAGGGTACCGTAGGGGGTCTACCACCTCGAGTGTGAAATCCTTGTCATAATTGTATAAACAAACATCAGAAGAAGTTCCTTTCTTACCAAGTTGTCTAGCAAGGCTTTCTCTTGTCGAGGGTTCACTACCCAACAAGTAAGCACACACTGTATCAGTCATTCTAGGTCAATTGCTTAAATATTAGTTTAAAAAAATAATTCTACAAGAGAAATATTTTTCCATCAGACTAGTGAATTAATATTTACTTTTTTCTTTTTTCTAGTGATAATTAAATAAATAACCCCAAACGAGCTTATTATAGTAGGAACAATGTTTAATCTATCTTCATCGATTCTTCTAAGATTACTAATCAAAGCATTGTTCTAGAAATATGAATTGATTATATATTTAGCATAAGTCTTATATTTTTTTTCGTCAATCTTTCCATATTTCTAAGTTAAATAATGAAAGAGAGTTCTTATCTTATTTGACTGTAATTCCTGGGAAATATTGTGTAATCAAATACATGGCAACTACGATTATACAATAAATACAAATGAAGATAAGATATCGAAAAAGATAATATTTCCAATCAGTACTTCGATGTTTTCTTTTTTCAATTATTCTTGGAAAGAAAAAACCAGTAGTCTTCCGGTATTCAGAGTATTCTTTTGGGTATTTTTTCACTAATTTCATTTCTTCTAAATCAGACCATATGATTAGAATTAATGTGAATAATAACCAGGAAAGAAAATCACCCACACGAAATTGGGTCCATAAAACAAAAAAAAGGGATATTAGTATTATTCCCAAATTCTGTGGATGACGAATATATTTATAGAGACCGTTTTTTGAGATGTTAATATCATTTTTTCGATCAATAACTAGTTCTATCAATCCCCGAATTAAAAGATAAATACCTGTGATAATAATCAATATACAAAAAATAATTTTAAAAACATAAAATTTTAGTGGAAGGCCATATATCATTTCTGCCCACATATTAGTAGGAGGAGAAAGAAAGATGTACCATGAAATGTAAGCTGTTGGAATTAAATACCACATTATTGTGATGATACCTGCTACTACAGGAATATATACCCAAATTGAACTCAAAATTAACAATATTTTCGTTGATAGTTCTTTCCAGTTCATTTATTGTCACTTCTTACTTTTTTTAATTTGGTTATTCTAAGATTATATATTTTTCTCCTAAAGCTTAGCAAAAAGTAAAATAGACTGACACAATAGGATTTTGAATACTTCAACTGTAGTTGTAGAATATCTACATCCTCACAAGATTAGAATTGTCATTTCAGAAGGCAGTTTGGATAAAAAGAGAAAAACAAAGAAGTTAAGTGAGTTAGATGGAGAAGTTTTTTTGGAATGCAACAATGGAAATAGATAATCTTAAAAAACCAAGAATCAGTTTTCATTTATATCAGGAGATAAGAAAAAAAATTCTATAATTACAAGTTTAGGAGACTTACTTGCAATACTAAAGAATGAATGGACCCTCAGAGAGAAAGAGATCATTCAACTATATGACAAAATAGAAAATCAGCAAGAATTAGCTAAGAAACTTAAAATTTCTCAACAATCAGTGTCAGATGGATTGATAAGATCAAAGTACAAAAGAATAAGAGAATCTGAAAAAGTTCTCATAGAGTTTTTACAATACTTTAGCCTTATTTTAGACTTGGCACTATTAGATTATTGGGTAGATGCTTTAATCATCTTTTTAGGATACCTTCTTACAATGTTATTTTGAGCTGAATAGTCCTTTTTTCTCTATTTTTTCATAGAAATTGGAAAATATATATTTAAGGAAAAGGTATTTAAATATTCAAACCTATATTAATATGTACAAAATATCACAAAGTACTAACGTATTGACGTTAGAACTTGGCTAGTTATGATTTGCATCATAACGGTTTTGGTTGCTTTACGAAGCAATTATTTGCTCTGGTCAAAAAGATCAAGAGAAATAGGAGAAATCAAAGTTGTTAATGATGCTGTCATATAAAAAGAAAAGAAAATAGGTGGAAAAAATGATAAAGTGTAAACATGAATGTGACCAATGTGGTGAGAAATGGGAGTGTAAAGTTCCATATTATTCAAATCATCAGTATTTGGAAGAGTTTATAGAACATGGTAGTTATTGTAATGCTTACTGTCCAACATGTGCTCCAGTAAAAAGAGATGATCTAGATACATTGTTTGAAAATGTACATGAAACAGGATATATGAAAACAAGTAATGAAGAACTAAAAGAGAAACTTAATTCCAACCATTAGATTTTTCTCATTAAATGACTGATAATCTAATATACTTCTCTTAACATGGAATAGATATTACAATGAATTCTCTTTCGTTTTTTTGTTCGAGAACTGTTTGACCTCTTTTAAACTCAGAAACATAAAACTTAGTAAGAATCTTATTCCTGATACAAAAGCAAGAGCTATTGTCAAGGATACTTCAAGAGAATACCAGTTAAGTAGAAGTTCAACAAAATAACCTCCAAGTAAGGTTCCTATGAAGTAGCAGATACCAGTAACCATGCTTAAAACTCCGATGTACAATCCACTGTTTTTCTTTGGAACAAGATCTAGAATGTAAGCATTTACACCTGCAAAACCAAAACTGAAAAGACTTGAGACAATGAAATGAACTAAGTAAAGATGCCAAACTTCAGTTGCAAAGATGTATAATAAAGGAAAGAGAAACAAGCACGCTCTATTGAGAAAAACTAGTTTTGTTCTTCCAACTTTATCGGCTACTTTAGCACCAAGCAAAATGAAAATAAGTGATGTAACAGAAAAAACAATCTCAAGGATAGCTATCTGAACAGGATTAGCATGAAGAATGTTTACTTGTTTAATACTGAAAAGAGGCCAGGAAAAAGTCCAAAATATCCCGAAAACTGAGTAAAGAATAACGAATTTTCTAAAAGGTTTATTACGAAAAACTTCCTTAAGATTCTCTCTTAATGGTTGAGTCTCCTTTTCTATTGTTACACCTACTCGTAGCAAAGGCTCCTCGATTTTTCTGAATGGTAAAACAGCTATTATTGATATAACCAAACCTATAGCTACAGGAATAAGTATGGTTTTCTGATAATCTATATCTTCAAATGCATAAGTCAAAACTATTCCTGTAAAGAAAGTAGCAATCATACTACCAAAAGAACCAAACCAAGTAACTCTTCCTGTTAGCTTACCTCGTGCTCTAGCTGGAAAGAGTTCATTTTGCAGAGATATCCAAGCGGGGTTCCCCAAACTCATCAGAACATTAACAACAGCTACTATAAGAATAATGTAAAGTGGAGATCTAACCCAGAAAAGAAATACATAGGGTAAAATCCAAGTAATGGTTGAAACAACAATAAAAGGGATTCTTCGTTTTGAAATATCAGAAAGTCTACCAAAAATTGGGTCGAGAAACTGACGTAGAAGATTAGCTATAGCTTGGATCCATGCAAGAACACCCGCTGTAGCACCCATGGTTAATGCAATAAAAGAAACAAAAGGATTAACTAAACCATATGAAATACTAAAAGCCATAGATCTTGAATAAAGAGCAACAGCTTCCTCTTTCTTAATATCTGGTTCTTCCTCTTCGATTATTTCCTCCTTAAGAGTAATATCTTGAGAGAAATCTTCTGTCCTTGCATCGGTCATGAATGAGTTTGGAGAAGATTCATGCTCTAAAAGTTTGTGTTAGAAAGTTTATGAAATGATTGTTAAGGCAGAAAAGAAAGTTTGAAAAACACCTTACCAATGAAGCTTTGAATCGCCTCTAGCACCTTCTTCTTGCATTGAAGGGCATTTGTCTTCTGCATAACTGCAAAATACACAACAATCTTTGTCCTTTGGTTCTAGAACAACTTTACAGTTTCCACAAACATATCTTCTTATACATTTGTCTGTTGGCATTAACACCATTTCCTCTTCCCCACAAAAAGGACACTTCAATGAAGTCTTAAGTTTAACATTCATAGATAGCAATAATCATTAGTAGTTTTATATTTTACTAAAATACAAATAAACAATAAATGAAAGATAAGTTCAATTTTCGGTTTTTTAAAGAAATTCTAATATAAAAGAGTAAATGAAGAAATGGAAAGGTAAAAATTCAATGACAAATAATTAAGAAGTTTTTTAACAAGACTAAGAAAAAAAAAGAGAGAAAGGAAATAGATTAGTTCCAGATTACTAGTTGAGCTTCGTATACTCCTCCAAGCCAGCCTACATAAGTACCTTTGAGATGCATGCCCTCTAAAGCACCACTGCCATGAACGTTGAATGATCCAGTTGCATAAAAGTTCTCTATTTCAAAATGCAGTTTACCAGTAAATCCTGCTTCTACTCCAAAGTAGGTTCCTGTGAATTCAAAAATTCCTCCTCCTATGCTATTAAAGGTTGTAGGGTTGAACAAATCATCGAAAAGAATGAGATTTCCAAGATAGAAAAATGTGCCGACAATTGCTGATTCACTGATAAAACACTACCAACATGTGGTGTGTTTCTGATTTGCCATATTCCAGAAGGAGTTTCCCATATACGTTCAGCGTCTCCAGAAACATTCAAATCAAAAGCAAAGTTTATCACAGTTCTAGAAGGTTTAGCTTGAGCAGTCATTCCGATGGATAAGGAGCAAAGAAGAATTAGCATGCCTAGTAATATTACTTTCTTTTTAGTTTTCATACTTATTCACCATTATTAACCAATGTATTAAAAAAATACAATAGATTTAGATATTATTCTGTAATTTTACAAGGATTAACTAGAATATTTTTTTGAAACAATAGTGAAACAATAGTAATTACTAAAAGAAATGCTAATAGAAAGAGGAAAAATGTGAATTAAAAAAAGATTTCTAATAGTCGAAACATTGTAAATTTTATTTATAGAAAAAAAGAATAAAAAGAGAAGAATTATTTGTTTTTCAATCGCTTCATAGTTATCAAAGATAGAGGAACTATTGCTAGACTTAGTATAATTACTAAGATTTGCATGTCAGTATCTTTACTGGGTTCTGAAAAAATTGGAGGATTCAAAAATTCACTTTGAGGAAAGGGATCGCTAACACCAGCTTCACCTCCAATTAAATAATTTCCTGTTCCCGACCAATCTGACCAATAGTTACCTACAAGTGTTTCAGTATCATACCAAGTATTTGTCGTTCCATGATCACACGCTTGGGAAGTAATACCAAAAATTCCACCAAGATTATTATCTACAAAGTTATTATGGTGAATAATATTCTCATCACAATCGGAATCTAAGAATACTCCAAAGAGTCTATTTTCTTCTAGAAGATTGTAAGTAACGACACAAAAATCGGAATTCTCAAGATAGATGCCTACGTTGCTATTGTTACATATATTGTCTAAGACAGTTGCTGTACCATCAGCTACATCATCGATAAGAATTCCCGAATAGTTTGTGTTAATATAGCAGTAACGAATAATGAAATATTTAGTTGTATCAGAAATAGAAATACCACCGGCGAGAGTTGTTGTAATCTTATATCCCGTAATAACATAAGGATCTTTTTCTGTTCCAGATCCAGGAAAGTTATATTTTGAAGGACCAAAATCACTATCACAAAGAATTTTTATTGATTCATGTGGTGTAAATGAGAAACTAACTTGAAAATCATGTGAACTACTAGCAGACTTTGTATGCATTATCGGTAATATACTTAATCCTAAAAGCATTATTGAAATATATAAAAAACCTCTAATCATGTTTCTAGATTCGCGAGATAATCTTTTCATTGTTTATCCTCTTACACATATAATTACTAATAATTAACCATTCATAGTCTATTTAATTTTTCTATCAACAAAAGCATATTAGCTATGATTTGATTTTCTGTAACTATGTAGTTACACAATCTTTCTTAGAGCGTCATAGCTTGAGAGCTCACTCTGAGGGGGTATATCACGTACCCTCCTACCCCGCCCACAATACGTTTAGATACTGCTTGCGGATCGCTTTTTATCAGAATATTGTATGCTGCGTTAACATCAGCATTGATCAACTGTCCTTGTGCAGAACGGAACAACCCTCGCTGCACTCTTCTACCTTTGTAGGTAGAGTGCTTTTCAACTGTCTCATTGTCCAAGAAGCTACATTTAGAAGTGTAACTCTCATCCACAAGTTCGATAGTTATACCTTCTTCTGCAGCTTTATACTCCAACAATTTAACTAGATGGTGAAAAGGGATGATGACAAAGAGTTGGGTGGTTTTCTTCCTTAACCTCAGTTGTTGTTTCCA
>JAUWPI010000149.1 GCA_030611665.1 Candidatus Heimdallarchaeota archaeon
AAGTTATCACCATTTGGTATCAAACTTGCTGTGTCCCACAAACCGGTTGGGTCCCAATCAAGTCCCCATGACCAACCAACAAAGAATATGTCGAAACCACCCTCTGCATAGGTTGGAATGTAATCAAAATCAAGTAATGGATATGCCCATGTACGGGGTCCAATATTTCCCCATCCTGTAGATTCATGGAAGGATATACCAATTCCAATTTTTGGTAATTGTTGTTCCATTAGCAGTGACCATTGATTACGGGCTGCGCTTGTATTGGGTGAAAGTAAGTTTACTGAAAAAGCGATTTGTATTTCTGTTTCTTGTGCTTGTGCAAGGTATGTGCTCATACTGAACAAGACAATTAGGGTTAAACCCAATAATGCTTTTGTTTTCATATTTTTTTCACCTATAAATCTTCCACTAAAAGTTTATTTTACAGTGGAAGCAATTCTAAAATGTTATTACAGCTTAATAAAGGTTTTGCGTTTCCATTTTAATAGTTGGAATCGATTTTATATTATATAAGAGAAGTTTGAACAGAGTAGCCATACGGGTTGTTTAAATGCGATTATTTCTTGTGACAATCTAAAAGTAGACTTATCCAAAATACTCGATAAGCTTCAAGATTTGTATCATCCCCATAAGGTAAACTAGCAGCAAAACTGCAGAACTGTAATAAGTGAAAGAATTGAATGTTGCTTCTCGGAAACTGTCTTTACTCATCGGTGCAGATTTGAAAAGTCTAGCTTTCAAATTTGTAAGCGCAATTGATTGTCCAAAATTACCTACACAAGCTCCAAGAAAGACTACGAAACCCACCTCACCAAAGAACACATATTGCAAAATATCTTGTATTGCTAAGACGGGATCAAATTGAAAACCATAAATTACAATAATTGCGATTAATATGTTAATAACTACAAAAATAATTGATGTTATAAATCCCAATAATATAATGCGTGACCAATTTACTTTTACTCTTTCTTCTTCTCCCTCAGTTTTTTTTCCCTTGTTAATTACATCAGTGGTCTTTTTTCTTGTTTTTCCCACTTTCTTACTTGTTGAGCCCATTATTGTCCCCTTTATCAGTTATTGGTGCTCCGCAATCTGAACAAAACTTTACTCCGTTCTTAACTTGATTCCCACACATTGTACATGTTATTACGCTTTTCATATTATTGGGCGCGAAATCAGCTTGATATATGGGTTGCAGGATTATTTTACCATTTTCCATCTCTATTGAAAAATGTTTAGGGTTATCCATATCCTGTAAAATAGTTTTGGGGAGAACAATGCGACTTTGCCGATCAATTTCCAATAATCTGCTATCTTCTAATTTTCTGAGACTTATATTACTTCCATGCTGACCAATTATAACCCCATCTCGCAGTTCAAGGATTCTATCAGCTCTAGCTGCAACTTGCTGTGAATGTGTTACGATACAAATAGCAATTCCAAGTTCTTCATTGATTCTATCAAATAAATCTAAAATACTTTTTGCAGTTTCTACATCTAAATCGCCTGTAGGCTCGTCTCCTATCAATATTTTGGGATTGGTTATAAGAGTTGTAGCTATAGCTGCTCTCTTCTTTTCTCCTCCAGAAAGCGTGTCTTCTCTTTTCATTCTTTTATCCCAAATTCCAAGAAATTTTAGTAGAAATTGGGCTCTTTGTTTCACAACCTTTGGTTGTACTTTTGCATAATATCCAGCTAACTCTATATTCTCTTTTACTGTTAGATGAGATAATAGTTTACTATCTTGAAAAATAACTCCCGCAAATGTTCTTCTTGCCTTTACTATTTCTTCATAAGTAGACCTTGTAATATCTTTTGAAAGCTCTTTCCAAAACACTTTGCCTGAGGTGGGTTTAGTTATCCCTGACACTATATTTACTAGTGTGGTCTTTCCAGATCCGCTTGGTCCAATCAAAAATAACTTTTCTTGAGGTTTTACTTTGAAAGAAACACCTCTTAATGCCTGTGTTTCTATTTTCCCTGTTTTGTAAATTTTGATTATATCTTCAGCAACTAATAATGGATCAGCATCGTTGATTTCTTCAGTTCCATGAGATGGAGCACTAAACTTAGTTGCCATTGGTATAAATCTCCTCTCTTATACACTAATAAAATTGTTTATTGATAAAAAATCAGTTTAAAATAGAAAAGGATAAAGAAAAGAATGTGGAATGTGTTTTTTGTTTAAGTAGGCGTTTAATCTAGATGACATTGTCAAGTTTTTCTTGAAAGTCCAACTCTGGAGTTTTTCTAGCCTTTATGGAATCACCAATCTTTCGAACAATATAATTTCTATTCACCCATATTTTGTCAAGGTTTCCTATGAGTAAGAATATAGCATATATAATTAAGAATGGTATCAAATAAAGCAACCATATTGAAAATGCAACGCCTATAGGATGATACTGCCCTTGCTCATTTGCATATGCAAGGCCATATATTAGGAAGTTATTGGTTTTTCTATCCACAAAGAGAGAGAACAGAATATTTCTAAAACTCAAAGTAATATTGCCAGTCATTAAAGCAATAGATATTCCAGTAATGAGGCTAGCAATGAACACTATAAGTAGGAAAGATTTAGCGCTTGGAATGAATTTTTTCTTTTTCTTAACATGTTTGAACATAATGAAGTTATATGTTGCAGAAACAACTGCCCCAAGTATTATAGGCATTAAGACAATCCAAATATACATATTTGTAAATTTTGGATTTGCTGGATTAATTAGCTCAGAGCCCCAGATGTTTTCCATGCTGTAAAATTTGTGTGATTGAGCAAAATCTAACTCATCAACTGGAAGAGCTCCATTTCTAAAAAAGCCACTGTCGGCAAACATGAATAGTGCAAAACCTAGAATTAAAGCCATCATTGGTGCAAAAAACCAAACCAGTATAGGGTTTGCAATGATTCTTAAATTTGGATCCTGACCTGCATTTAATCCATAAGTAAGAAAGACACTCATCCAGTAACTAGGTCCTTCCCAGAAAGTGTGACTTGAACCTCTTAATGAATTTGTGATACCCATAATTAATATACTAATGACCCAAGTAGAGAATAGATAGATTCCCATTGGTGAATGAAACTTATTCCAGAACCACTTACCAAGCGCGACGAACCAATCTCCCCATACACCAACAAAGGTTCTAGGGCCCATTTCCGTTGAATCAACATTTGCTTCTTCTGCTTCAGTTTTTTCTGCTTGCATAATAATAGCCACGTTGCATATTTTCTTAGACATTTTAAACCTTTTCTCTTACAATTAGATTCACGTTAAAAATAATGATTCAACCAAAATCATTTAAATGCGTTTACTCTTGATTTTTTTAACGCTTGAGGATTAAAATGAACCCAGATGAGACATTAAACTTAGTTAGCGCAGGTATAGACGTTGGAACAACTACTACGCATTTGATTTTTTCTAAACTCAAACTTGAAAAGATATATACTCCAAGAGGAGTGAAATTTGAAGTTACGAAGAGAGAAATACTATACAAAGGTAATATCATACTCACTCCTTTAGTAGACGGACAAACTATTGATTATCTCAAACTTGTTGAATTTATCAAATCTGAATATGAACTTGCATGTATGTCGATTGATGATATTGATACTGGTGCAGTCATAATTACAGGGGAAAGTGCCAAGAAAGAAAATGCAGAAGACCTTGTGAAAGCTCTTGCATACAAAGCGGGTAAGTTTGTTTGTGCAGCTGCAGGACCCAATTTTGAATCAATTATAGCAGCAATGGGATCCGGTGCCGCTCAATATTCTAAAGAAACAAAGAAAACTGTAATGAACATTGATATTGGTGGCGGTACTAGCAACATTGCTATCGTAAAAAATGGTGAAATTATTGATGCTGCTTGTGTCAATGTTGGTGGAAGATTACTAGCCTTTGATACAGAAGACAAAATTGTAAGAATTGAAGATCCTATTAGAAATTTGGAAGACAAAATAGGTATTAAATTCGAATATGGAGGCCATATAACGATTGATCAAAAAAGGAAAATGGCTAGAATTCTTGCTGAAAGCCTCTTTGAAACATTGGATAGAAATTTACAAACACAAATCGCTAAAAATCTACTTATGACAAATCCATTAGAATATAATGGGACTATTGATGAGTTAATGTTTTCTGGTGGTGTAGCAGAGTACATTTATAAGCAGACTGAAGAATATTTTGGAGATTTGGGTAAATACTTGGGTGAAGAAATCCTCAACATTGTAAAAGAAAAGAAAATCAGTATTCATAAACCAGCGGAGCTAATTCGAGCGACTGTAATAGGAGCAGGTCAATATACTCTTCAAGTATCAGGTGTTACTACTCATATTTCCGATGTTGATATCTTGCCAATTCATAACATCCCTGTTCTGGAACCCAAGATTGACAACAAGCAGATTACTGAGGAAAATGTGAAATTAGCTATTCAAAAGAGCCTTAATATGTTTGATGTGAAGGAAGGGGAAGAGACGGTTGCATTATCATTTAAGGGAGCTATTGGTGGGTCATATGCGGGACTAACTACTTTTGCGAAAGGTGTAGTAGGTGCTTTACCAAATACAATTAGAAAAGAAAAACCTGTTATCTTAGTTTTTGCTCGAGATATTGGTAATTCTGTTGGTAATGTTATGAAAAGAGAAACATCTGCAAAGAAAAACATTATTTCAGTTGATGAAATAATTATCCAAGAAGGAGATTTTATAGATATTGATCAACCAAAAGCAGGAGGACAAGTAGTCCCAGTTGTGGTGAAATCCTTAGTTTTTTCAGCTTAGAAAAACATGGGTGTTACCACCCTACTACTATTCCATCCGCTCGAGGACTTGTTCCACCACAAAGAACACCACTCTTGGGATTTCTATTTATTATCTGACCCCGACCAAATATCATTCTTGCATATCCAGTAGTGGGTACAACTGAGTGACCCATTTGACTTAATCTAGTTATGACCGCAACGTCAATCCCCTCTTCTAAAGCTACGTCTCCTTTACTGGTTCCATCGATTATAGTAA
The DNA here is from genome assembly GCA_030611665.1 of Candidatus Heimdallarchaeota archaeon. GTDB lineage: Archaea > Asgardarchaeota > Heimdallarchaeia > Heimdallarchaeales > Heimdallarchaeaceae > UBA460. The sequence continues at coordinate 5,018 of JAUWPI010000149.1, forward strand.
ACCTAGGTGCATCAAGAGCTTGCTGAGGGTTCATATTATAATCAATCATGTTGATCATCACTTGTGCATGTCCTTGAGGTTGATTAAATCCTCCCATCACCCCAAAACTAGAATAGAGTTCACCATCCTTTGTGGCCATTCCTGGTATAAGTGTGTGATATGGTCTCTTATTTGGTGCCAAAGCATTTGGATGATCATGTTGTAGTGAAAAGTTTGCTCCTCTATTTTGCAAAGTAAAACCACAACCTTTTGGAATTAGTCCTGTACCAAACCCCATGTAATTAGAATTAATAAAACTACATGCATTTCCTTTTCCATCCACTACAGAGAAGTAAACCGTATCGGAACTTGAAACCGGGGATCCTTTTTCAACATCGATTGTTGCTTTAGTTGGATCAAATAACTCTCTTCTTATTTTTGCGTATTGCTTTGATAATAATTCTTGAATGGGAACATGAACAATATCTGGATCAGCGACATACCATCTAGTATCTGCAAAAGCAATACGCATAGATTCAATCATTGTATGCAAATGTTCAACTGATGAATGTTTCATATCACTAATATCAAACCCTTCGAGCACGTTAAGTGCCATCAGAGCTGTAATTCCTTGGCCATTTGGTGGTATTTCGTAGATGTCAACTCCTCGATAGTTAATGGAAATAGGGTCATCGAAAGTGTTTTTGTGATTTTTCAAGTCATCTAAGGTCATATAACCTTCAAACGATTTGATTAATTCAATAATAGCATCTGCAATTCGACCTTCATAGAAACCACTTTTTCCATGTTCTGCTAGTTCACTGAAGGTGTTGGCTAACGTTGGATTTTTCATAATCTCTCCCTCTTTAGGTGCTTCTCCATTAAGTAGCATTTCATCAGCATTTGGACCTAATCGCAATTGCTTAACTCCTCTTTGCCAAGATCTTGCTGTAATTGGAGCAACAGGAAAACCTTTCTCTGCTAATTCTATTGCTGGAGCTAATATTTCCTTCAAGGATATACTGCCGAATCTCTTAACAGTATCTACCCAACCTGCTGCCGCACCAGGAACAGTTATTGTGTGAACATTGAGCAGTGGGAGACTATCTTGTATGTTGAGCTTGTTGAGTTTTTCAATGTTCAAATCTGCTGGAGCTCTCCCACTTGCATTTAAACCGAATACTTTCTTCTTCTGATTATCATAAAACAAACAAAAACAATCCCCGCCTATTCCTGTTGAGGTTGGTTCAGTGAGATTCAATGTTGCAGCAACTGCAACAGCAGCGTCAGCTGCGTTTCCTCCTTGTTGTAAGATCCGTAAGCCTATCTCTGAAGCAAGGGGTTGACTTGAAGCAACCATTCCGTTTCTTGAATAAACTGGAGACCTATAAGATTTGAAATGCATAGTTGAGCTAATAATAGGTTTAAAATAAATGTGCCGGTTTTATGTTTAATCTCATTTATGGTTTCTTATAGATTCTATGACCACAGTATGAGCAATACTCTTCAACATCAACCACTTTCTTCTTACAATTGGGACATAACCATCCTTTAGCATCTGAAGTTTTCTCAATTTGTAGTTTTTTAGTTTTGATGGTCGAACCAGTTAAAGATTCTTCTTCAGATTGCCCTCTCTTTCTTAGTAATATAACTGCTAATGACGCAATACCAATTGTAAAAATAATACTAAAGATGATTAATGTGATAATTGTTGGAGTACCTTCAAATGATCCAGATTCTATAGGTGAATCCTGTACAATCACTACAACATCGACTGAAATGGCGCTATCTCTTATTATCTAGAATAATGTAGAAGTTTCGATTATATTCTACAGAAAACGCAATTGAGTCTTGTTCTGAATCTATCCGTTCAATAACTGTTTCTGAACTAAATCCATCACTCCAGTTTAGGTAATTCTCATAGTCAAACACGCGTAAGGAAATATCAGAGCCATTAATAACTTGAAAGAAAACATAAACAGAAGTTTCATCATAGGTTGTTATAAT
>JAUWPI010000028.1 GCA_030611665.1 Candidatus Heimdallarchaeota archaeon
GGATCTAATGGTTTACATATACTATCTCCTGGTTTTGCAATGATAGTAATTGCTCATATTTCTTTCACGTACTCCTATTGCGTGCGACCATTGATTGGATCCTTTGATTCAATTTCAACTATGTATGATGAAGCTGCTGCAGCCTTTGGAGCTTCAAAGATTACAGCTTTCAGAACGGTTACTCTACCCTTCTTGAAGAGTGGACTTATTGCTGCTGCAATTATGACTTTCACCCGTTCAATGAGCGAAACAGGAGCGACAATAATTTGTATGGGAATAGAAAGAACCATCCCTGTTCTACTTGTTGACTTCTTCGAAGCATCAACGTTTCCCGCAGCAGCATTCGCGTCAACGCTATTAATAATCATATCATTTATCATGCTCATATTATTGCGATTAGTAACGAGGAGGAAAAAAGATGCCTGAGATTCGACTTCAAAACGTAACTAAGATATTCGGTAGAAAAGTAGAAGCTGTCAAGGATCTTAGTTTCATAATAGAAGATGGAGAGTATGTTAGTTTAATTGGTCCAAGTGGATGTGGTAAAACAACAACTTTGCGTCTTTTAGCAGGTACCATTCTTCCTACTCAAGGTCATATTTATTTCGATGATAAATCCGTTGACAATTTAAGTATTAGAGATAGAAACATTGGATTTGTTTTCCAACATTTTGCAATTTTCCCACATCTGACTGTAAAGGAAAATGCTGCTTATGGCCCAAAGGTGAGAGGAAGAAAAAATAGTGAGATTGATTCGTTGGTAGATCATGCCCTCGAAGCTGTTCAGATAGCTGACAAAGCTGACCTTTATCCTCCCTCGTTGTCTGCTCCAGATTGGCAAAAAACCGCTTTAGCCCGAGTTATCGCTTCTGAAGCAAAAATTCTCCTTCTAGATGAGCCATTGGGAGCATTAGATCAAAAAATAAGAGAAGAATTTCAAATCTTCCTTCGTGATTTAGTCAAGAATGAAGGACTAACAGCTATTCATGTTACCCATGATCAAGCTGAAGCATTGACAATTAGTGATAAAGTAGCTGTAATGAATAAGGGAAGATTGGTACAACTAGGGTCAGCATCTGAATTGATTTTTACTCCTAATAACATCTTTACTTCTTTCTTCGTTGGTGAATCAGATTTTCTTGAATCTGTTGTTCTTAATGATAAAGAAAATTTTGCAGAAGTAAGAGTTGGTCAATCAACTATCAAAGTCAGAAATATGGGTATTGCAAGAGGTAAAAGAGCAGTTGTGGCTGTTCGTCGAGAGTTTTTCAAAGTACACAAGTATGAAGATAAAATCGAAACAGAAAACTTTCTACCAGGAGTAGTAGTTAAAGATCAATTTCTAGGATTATTAAGAAGAGTTAGAGTAAAACTTGAGAATCAACAGATTGTAGAAGTGAAAATACATGCTAAGCATCCTATTCGTTACAAGGAAAATGAAAAGGTGAAGTTGGTGATTGACCCATCTTCAACCCGGTGTTTTGAATATCCTAAGGAAGGCGTTTCTTCAGCACTGGAGATGTAACTTATGGTTAAGGTAGAACTAGATAATATTACCAAATATTATGGGAAAAGAAGAGGAGTAGAAAACATCAATCTTACCATTGAAGAAGGTGAATATCTAGCTGTACTAGGATCAACTGGGTCAGGCAAGACCACCACTATGTACCTTGTTGCAGGACTCTTATCTCCTTCTGAAGGAAGAGTTTTGTTCGATGACGAAGACGTAACAAATAAACCCTCTGAAGACAGAAATGTTGGATTTGTGTTTGAAGAATATAACTTATTTCCACGAATGAATGTTGAATCGAATGTTCTTTTTGGTCCAATCGTCAAGGCTCTTGATTTAACTGATTCTAAGCAAATTGCCCGTGAAATGTTTTCCTTGCTAAATATATCCGGTAAGGAAATGAATCTTCCAGCTGAGATTAGTGGTGGTCAGAAACAGAGGGTTGCTTTAGCTCGAGCTATTGTCTCTAATGCTAACTTATTGGTAATGGATGACCCCCTACGTGCCCTAGATGCAAAAATTAGAGAGATACTTCAAGTTGAGCTAAGGAATTTAGTCAAAGATCTTAGTTTAACTTGTATCCATGCTACGCATGATACACAAGAAGCAATGCGCGTGGCTGATAAAATAGCTATGTTTAAAGATGGAGCTATTGTCCAATTTGGAACCCCGGAAGAAGTTTATAATAATCCTGTTTCTATCTATGTTGCAAACTTCCTAGGTGAAACAACAGAATTAGCGGGAACGATTCTACAAGAGACAAACCAGAGTTTTCTTATTATTAAAGATATCAAGATTGAGATTGAAACTGATTTGAAATCTGGAACAAAAGCTGTTGCTCTAATTCCCGCAGAGTTAGCAGACATTTATTCTATATCAGAGAGAGAGAAATTGAATTATGATAATATTATAGAAGCTGAAATTAGCAGTACAAAATGTGTAGGGGAGTTTTATGATATTGATTTAATTGCATTTAATCAAGCAATTAAAGCAAAAGAATTGATTGGGAAAAACGTTCCTTTAACTGAAGGAAGCAAAGTTCTGTTTGCTACAGATAAAGGTGATTTTAGGATTTTCCCTATTGAAGAGGATGAGAAAAATGAGAAAGAGATTTAATCAAACAAAGTATAATTATTATTTAGAGAAGAGAGAAGTGTCAATTAATAGAAATGAGAGGTGTAAATATGAGCAATAAAGAGCTAAAACACTGGTTAAGTAAAAGGAGAGAATCTAGGGTTTTAAAGAAAATTCGAGAACATCTAATTCTTGTTAACAGCTGTATAACTAAAGCTAGAGACTTCTATACTTTCTGGGAAAATAAAGATGAAGAAGGAGCACAAAACATGTACGATTTGATACACCAAGAAGAAAAAACAGCCGATATTGTGGAAGCTGATATTCTTGATATGCTCTCAGAGGGCAGAATGCCTGTATATGTTAGAACAGACCTGATAAACTTCATACGACTTGCAGATAAGTCTGCAGGAAGAATAAAACAAGGGACAAGTAACCTTCTACTATTAATAAAACAAGAATTTCCAGAGAGTATAATTAAGATTCTCAAATCCAATTTTGAACTGTTAGTAGAAGAAGTTCAAGGTTTTACAAAGGTATTCGATTCAATGTTCTCTATTAAACATGAAGAACTAGTGAAAGAGATTGAGAAAGTAAGTAAAATAGAAACAGACATTGATAAAAACTACAAACAATTAAAGTATGAGTTAGCATATTCTACAAAGGATGTACCAGCAGGTGCTCTAATCGTATTAGATCATGCTATAAGGGACATTGAGCTATCATCTGACTTGATTGAAGATTGCGCGGAAATGGTTAGAAGTTTGGTTTTACTGCAATAATACTTCTTCAACCTCTCTCAAATTTTCATCCAAAGAGAGAAAATGATTAAGGTGAACATGTTCTGTCCAAGCTTTTCTAGCTCTAATGATTCACTGGAAATGAATAGCATTTAAAAACTACTTCTACCTTATTTTGAATGAGACTGATGACAGAGAAAAAAGTTCTAATTGCTTATGGTACAAGATATGGTGCTACAGAAGGTGTAGCTATTAAAATTGCAGAGATTTTTAGAGACAATAATGTTCTTGCTGATGTAGTTAACCTCAAGGAAAAATCTGACTTTGACAATTTTGATGATTATGATGGTTTAATAATTGGTTCGAGCATAAAAATCGGTCAATGGACAAGAGATGTCAAAAATTTTGTTCGAAATATGCGACTGGAAATTCAGAAATTAACTGGTCCATTTGGATTCTATGTCTGTTCAGGCTACGCATCTCTTGATGAACAATATGCGAAAGTCAAAGAAGAATATATCCCTGATAAATTGACAGAATTCGACATTTCTATAAATTATTATGACGCTTTTGGAGGACTTATTGATTTTTCAGAGAGCTCTAAAATGGGCTGGCTGGAGAAGAAAATAATGAAATTAGCTGGATCTCAAGCTACTGGGTTACCTGTTGAAGAAGAATATACAGATCTTAGAGATTGGGACAAAATAGAGAAATTTGCTTTAGGGTATCTGGAATTAATTAAGGTCTAGCTCAAATCTAAAATGTTTTTATATTGATTTTTCATCAGTGCTTGATGAATGCATCAGATAAATCTGATCCTGAGCTAAAATTTAATGAAGTGGAACTTCCTCTGAAGATAGAATCTTCAATAATGGATGTTGTGAATCAAGATTTATTTTCAGGGGTGATAGTTGTTGCAAAAGCTGATAAGATAATCTATCAATCTAATCATGGTTTTGCTAATATTCCATTAAAGACTCCAAACGACTTAGATACAAAATTTAATTTAGGTTCAATGAACAAAATGTTTACTTCTATTGCAATTGCGAAACTAGTTCTAGAAGAAAAACTTTCCTTTGAAAATAGTGTTGCTGATGTTTTACCAGATGCATCAATTGACCAATCTGAGAAAATCAAAATTCATCATCTACTCACACACACATCTGGTTTAGGCAGTTTCTTTACTCCTGAGTATATGAAGAATAAGAAAAAATATCTTACAATCGGTGATTTGTTACCAATTATAGAGAAAGATACCCTCTCATTTTCTCCAGGAAAACGTTTCCAATACAGTAATTCCGGCTTTGAAGTTTTGGGCATGATTATAGAACAACTAAGTGGTATGTCTTACTTTGATTTTGTAAAAGAAAAGATTTTTCTTCATTCTGGGATGAAGAATACAGATAGTTATAGAATTGATGAACAAATTTCAAACATAGCTGAAGGCTATACTCGGATGTCGATGAAGGATCCAGACATTAAAGAAGAATTACGGTCAAATAAACAGATGTCAAGAATTAAGGGTAGTGCGGCTGGTGGCGGCTATTCAAGCGCAAATGATTTGATTCTTTTCAGCAAAGCTTTATTTTCTTACAAATTATTATCTGAAAAACTCACTAAATTTGTGCTAAAAGGTAAAATAAAAGTGTCTTCTGAGAATGAAAATTTGAACTATGCTTATGGATTTAGTTCTCACAATTATGGTAGTTTAATCCGATATGGACACAATGGAGGAGCCCCAGGTATCAACAGTTTCTTTGGTGTTTATCAACCAGTAAACTACTCTCTAATAGTACTTTCAAACTTTGATCCACCATCAGCTGAACGTGTAGCGAATAAAATACACAACTTAATTGTGAATCTTGAATAAATCCCCCCTTCCACCTCCTTCTACTTTTACCAAACATTTCTCCAAACTTCTATCGATAGTAAGTACTTACTTACCCAAATACTTATATGTTAGTAAGTAGTTACTTACTTGAACACTAATGAATGACGAAAAACAACAAAAAAATACAAATCAAGAAGAAATATTCCAGGCATTCCAAAAAATCCAGTCTAAAGGGGCACCTAAGAACGTGGATAAGGATGATGGTAAATATAACCAGATGAAAGACTCATACGAGGTTTCATCTTGGTATGCAAAAACAAAACTAAGGGACGAAGAGCCGGAAATGGCTGCGGCTCTAGATGAGGTAGAGGAAAGTAATGTCATAGTTGTTCAGGGAGGATATGATAATTGTGAGCTTGTTCTTAGACTAGCAGACATTCCTCATGTTGTAATCCCCGAACGTGCTGCTAAAACAGTAAGTTACCGACCTGATCAAACCGTTTTTATCAACTGTCCTGGGAACATAAGTGATAAAGCAATTAGAAAACTAGTAACCTTCGTTCGTGAAGGTGGCTTGTTAATCACTACAGATTGGGCTCTTCAGAATGTTCTTGAAAAAGGATTTCCTGATAAAGTCAAATATAATCAAAGGGCAACTGGAGATGAAGTAGTGAGAATTACAGTTAAAGATCCAGAAAATCCCATTGTAAAAGGTTTCTTAGAAGCAGATGGTGACCCACTTTGGTGGCTAGAAGGTTCTTCTTATCCTATCGAAATTCTCGATAAGAAAAACGTTAAAGTTCTTGTTTACTCGAATGAACTTAAGACAAAATATGGAGAGAGTCCTGTAATTGTTGAGTTTGAGCACGGAGAAGGAAAAGTTATACACATGATTAGTCATTTTTATCTCCAAAGAACCGAGACAAGGGATAAGAAAGACACGATGGCTTCATCTACTGCGGTGGAGGGTAAATACTATGATATGGCACCTGAAGCAATGAAAGAAAAGTTCAAAGCTATTGATACTGCTTCTTTCAAGTCAGCCCAATCCTCTGTTGATTTTATACAGAAAAACATAGCTGCTCAGAAGATGAAATCAATGAAAAAGAAGGAGGACAAAGCTGAATAACAGATTTAGCGAGGAGATTGTAAATGAAAGAAGAAAAACGTAAAAGAAAAGGAGTTCCCAAAAAAATCTCCTCCGTTAGCCATCCTACAAGGAAAGCTATTGTAGATGAGTTAAAGGAGAAAACTCAAACTACTTTAGATTTGGAACAATCTTTAAATGAATCTCGATATAATCTCTACCACCATCTAGAAGTTCTAGAAACACAGGGAATTATTGAACAACAACGAGAAGGAAAGGTAAAAGTATACAAATTAAGGAAGGGGGCAACACCAATCGTTCTTGAAGTTGAAGCATTACCAAAAGATAAACACGAAACATTTAAACATCTTCTAAACAAAATTCTTCTCCTTTGGAAAGAGAAAGAAATCAATAATATTATTGAAATAGATGAGGTTCTGATTGTTCCTAAAAAGAGAAAAGAGAAGTAATTACGCTACTTTTTTACCTCTTTTTATTGGACCACTACATTCAGGACACTCTCTTTCGTGGCTCTTTACTTCATATCCGCAATAATCACAGTAGTAAACATTTCCTCTTTTTGAAGGTCTATAAGATGCTGAGTATGCATCCATATTAGGGCTTGATCTGGGAATATTGTTAAAAGTCTTAGTGAAAGATTTTGCTCTACTCAGAATAAACAAAATCACTATTATTGGTAATAATATGACAAGAACACCTGCAAAAATCCATATGAATATCATTCCTGAACTTATTAGTTCAAATTTCAGATCGATGTTTGGTTCTGCTATTCCTCTGAATATCTTAACTAGTCCAATAACAAGTAAGGAAATATCTCCAAGTACAATAATTATTGCAATAATCTTGAAAAAACTACCTTTTCTTGATTTTTTTTCTTCTTGTTCTGACATCGTGATTTTTTTCTTTCATAATCTCTTAAAGTTTGTGTAACGTTTTTTATACCTTAAAATACAAAATAGAACTGTTATATTGTGAAATGAGACTACCAATCAGAGAGAAGTAATTTTTTATGTAGGTTAATGAAGTTCAACTGTAAGTTGCTGATTGTGATGTCATCTGAAGAAACAAATGGAATGAACTCTTCGCAAATGGGAATGAGAAAACATAGAAAAAGCCATTCGGAGTTACTATTAGAACCTAAGACTATTTGGAGTATAGTAATCAGATTATCCACTCTTCTAGTAATCTCTGGAGTGCTGTTAAGCATTTCCTTACCGTTTCTGGGAAATAATTGGTCTGTTTATATAGCAATTTTAGGAGTAGTTATTGGAGTAGTAGGTTTAGTGCAAGTGATATTTTTAGTAAATTACTCCTCCCGAGATAAGAACACCTATTTATTAACAAAAGATGGGCTTTACATTACTGATGAAAGAAAAGATGTAAATAAATACTCCTGGAAACAAATTTCTGATGTTTCCGTTTTTACACCTGGCAGAAGATTTGCTCAACCTTATTGTGTTATCACAACAACAGACGCAAAGATTTCAATCCTACTCTCTCACTACGTGGAGAAAAATATTGGTTTAAAAACAACAAAATCTCTATCACAAGCATTAACTATGTTCTACAAATGGAAGTTATTGAGTCTGAGAAGGAAATTGCAAGGGTAAATCGTTTCATTATTCTTCTACTATTTGACTATTCTTCTTTCTTTTCAAAATCTATGGAAACAGAGTTTATGCAATATCGTAATCCTATTGGTTTAGGACCATCATCAAAAACATGTCCCAAATGTCCTCCACAATTTTTACACAAGACTTCTGTTCGAACCCTACCATGAGTTGTATCTGTCTTCTCTTCAATATTTGATTCTCTAATGGGTGAACTAAAGCTAGGCCAACCACAACCTGCATCGAATTTTGTATCTGATTCAAATAAAACTGTCCCACATCCAGTACATTTGTAAGCTCCTTCCTTTTCATGATTCCAATACTTCCCCATGAATGGTTTTTCTGTACCTTTAAGACGAAGAACTCTAAATTGCTCAGAGGTTAGTTCTTTCTTCCATTCATCGTCAGTTTTCTTCTTCATGTTTGTCATTTCATGTAAACATTGCTATTAAACCTAATAAAACTATTTTTCTATCAAAATGTACATGTCTACCTTGAAGTATTTCATTAAACAATATCTTCGGAGAATAAACTTTTGTTTTTCTAAACCACTAAAGCTCCACTTACGATCATCCACACTCCTAATCCTATGGAAACAAAAACTGCAATAATAGCTATAATAAAAGGGTGATTTTCGCAAGCCTTTTTGACAAATGCTGCCAATAGAATACCTACACCATTCAAAACTAGAAAAGCTGCTATTGCACCTATAAACACTCCAACCCAATTGTGAGTGCAAAAGAGAACTAGAACCATTATTTGACTTTTATCCCCTAATTCCATCAAAACGAATAACAAGCTTACAGCACCTACGAAAAGAAAAGGGTTCTTGATATTTGTGAGTTTTTCAATCCGTTTTTCAGTTTTCTCTTCGACTTCTGTGATCTCACAAACTTCTTTTAGTCTTGTTTTATCGTAAATCGCTTTGCCTAGAGTAAATAAACCCAAAATAACAAATATTGCCCCTCCTATAATTTGTAGTATATCTGTGTTAATGAGCTGATGAAAAAGAACTGAGACACCATATCCTATGGACGTGACTATTCCCATTCCAAAGAATACAGAAAGCACCAATAGGAATTTTCTTTTGTGAAAGTATGTTCCCAACAAGAATGTGAATAACTGCGTTTTATCCCCTAATTCAGCGGTGAATACAGAAACAAATGAAACAGCTATGGCAATAAAAAATTCTTCAGTGATTTTAATCAACAAGAAGGGTTTTACTTCTTAATTTTTTATTTCTTGTGCTAGCTACTCTAAATCTTCATCTGGTTGGTTTGATCACTATTTTCTCTCAGCTCTAAACTTAATCTTTAATTTGAATTATAATTTCATGATGCTGACTAATTGCTACAGCAATTTTCTTTCTTGCTGCACTCAAATATCTCCAAACAGACGTTTGGGATACATTCAATTTTTCCGCGATCTCATTTTGATTGAGGTTTTCTATGTCTGATAATTGTAGTATTTGCAGCTCAAAACTACTAAGTACAACCGTTCCCTTATCTACATTTATCTCTCTATTAACATCTATTGGATAGAAAACCGGTGGTCTCCCTCTTCTTCCTTGTCCTCGTCCTCTTCCCCTTCCATGAGGTCTACCTCTGCCTCGAAAATCATCATCAGAGCCAAATCTTCTGTCAGACATATTTTATTACCTTGAAAAAAATGATAAGAGGAATTATAAAGTTTATCAATTTCCTCTTTATTTTGCTGGTTTGTCCAATGATTTCAGATGCTCAATTTCCTTTTGAAGAGCTTCCATCTGCTTCTGAATTAGCGAAACTTCATGCTCTATTGCTTCTGGTGTTTCTGGTTTTCCATATGGATCCCACCTAGCTCCTGTTGGTGGGGTAACAAAACCTGCTCCCTCATAATCGGGCATTGCCCACCATCCTCTTGGACGATCGGGATAATAATCACAGTACGGACTTGCAAATCTTCTTCCCGGACCTCTTCCTGGACCAAATCCTGCTCCATATCCTCTTCCTCCATACCCTCGACCATATCCTGCTCCATAATATCTTCTTGTTCTATACATATCTTTCACTTTTTTGAATTATTACTCAATATTATCTAAGTTGAACCCCGTATTTAAACGTTTTGAATTATTACTCAAAATGATTATATATATATAGTTCCGAGAGAAATGATACAATATGACTGAGAAGGAAGAGAAAATAAAGGGACATACTAGAGGAAAACACAAAGGCAGAGAAGATTTAGCAGGGGAGAACAAGTTTACTGATATTGGACAACTGATTCTCTTATTTATTTTTGTAGTTGTGTGGATATTAGATTCTTTTGTGTTTGAATTTTCAACTTTCTTATCTGAATCTATTCCAATTTATGTGACTATTCCAATTGGAGTTATAGTTCTAGTTATTTCTGGTGTTTTTGCTTTTACTGGATTAAGAAAAGTTTTCAAAGAAGTAAGAGAGAAACCAGGTGTAGTAACTTCTGGAGTATTTGCTTATTGCAGACACCCAGTGTATTTTGGGTCAATACTGTTATTTGTTGGTTTTTCAATTTTGGCTTGGTCATTACTAGCATTTGGGCTGTGTGTAGTCATAATAATATTCTATGAATATGTTGCAACTTATGAAGAAAAATTACTCGTAAAACAGTTTGGACAAGAGTATAGCGATTATCAAAAGAAAGTTTCAAAATGGATACCTGGGTTGAAATCATTCCAGAAATGAAATAGGTAAAGAAATTGATCTCTGTACGAATTTAAGAAAAATATGGTTTAGAAAAATTAGTAGATTAGAACATGACCATTGAAATGGGATATTCCCTTCTTCTCAACTTTTCTAGCTTCATGTAAGTAGATCCATTCATTTCGATTGTTTTCTGCTTTTTTGTTTTGGTTTATTTTTTCAGCCATTTTTTGCACCTAAGTATACTATAGCTGGTCACATGATTTTAACATAACGAGAAGAAGTGACCACTATGTGACCAACTGAGAAAACCATAGCAACAATTGATTTTATCTTTTTTTTCCTTTTTTCCTTTTTTCATGCAAACAACTTGTCAAATTATTCTTCAAATGGTTTGGTTTATTAACGTCTATGTGATGATTCACTTAGAAAGAAATGCATCAACATAGATCCAGACATAGAAATAGTTTTTTTGGAATAATACCTCTAATCCTATTGATTTTAGGTGCTGTAGTATTTTTGCGATACTATCCGGGATATTTCCCTAACATAAGTTGGACTCTTTCACCTGTAGTAACAATAATAGTAATTATTGTCATACTAAAAGGTTTGAGCTCCCGAAGAAGAAGGTTGAGACATAAGAGTTACAAAGGACCAGAAGTAAGGACACAATCCCCTTATCTTCATTATGAACCTCAAGCTGTAAAGAGAGAAGAAAAAGACTTCACTCATTCTGAAAAATATCAATACAGAAACAGCTATGAGAAACAATTCTGCAACTACTGTGGAATAAAATTAGAAACAGAAGAACAGAGCTTCTGTGTAAACTGCGGACAGAGAACTAACTAAGAATTTTTCTCTCTTCTACTTATATTTTAGCAAGATATAAATTGTTGTCAATTAAGAAGATTAAAAAGATTCGAATTTTACTTGACTATGGTAAATATGGTTAAGATTACACGTATGTTTGGAACACCTTGGTGCTCTGATTGCAAGGTATCCAAAACATTTCTAGCTGAACAGCGTATAGAATATCCTTATATTGATATTACAGACGATGAGGAGGCAGCTTTGTTTGTTGAAAGTGTCAATGATGGCAAAAGAAAAGTTCCGACAATAGAATTTTCAGATGGAACTTATCTTGTCGAACCTACTAATGCTGAGTTAGCAGATAAACTAGGTTTAGTTACACGACCTACAAAATCTTTGTATGATGTTCTAATTATTGGTAGTGGTCCCGCAGGATTAACTTGTGCTATCTATACCTCTAGAGAAGGGTTTGATACGATTGTTATCGAGAAAGGTGCTCTAGGAGGAAGAATGAATTTTACAGAAAGAATAGAAAATTATCCTGGCTTTCCTGAAGGTATAGATGGTGTTGATCTCGCTTCTAACTTCACAAAGCAATCTGAAAGATTTGGCGTAGAATTACTAAAGGCTACAGAGGTAACAAAGATAGAGAAAGAAGGAAAAATTTTCAGCGTAACAACCTCACATGGTGATACGATTAATGCAAAAACTGTTGTTATATCTACAGGCAGTATATACCGCACTCTTGGAACAGAAGGTGAGACGACCTTATTAGGTTATAAGATCCATTTCTGCCCTGTATGTGATGGACCGTTTTACAAAGATAAGAAAGTACTAGTTATGGGAGGAGGAAATTCTGCTCTAGAAGAGTCACTATTCCTCGCTCGTTTTGCTTCTGAAGTTTATGTGGTAGAAATAATGGACAATCTTACCGCTACAAAAGCTATTCAAGATCAAGTCGCTCAAGAACCAAAAATCAAAACTTTCACCAGCTACGAAATTCAAGAATACATTGTTGGAGAGAAGAAGAAATTAGAGGGCGTTAGATTCTTTGATAGAGCAAATAATAAACAAGTAACACTCAACCCTGATGGAGTATTTCTGCTTGTAGGACTTAAACCCAATACAGAAATTGCAGAAGGTGTTGTTGAACAGGATAAAAGAGGATTTATTATAACTGATGAGAAAATGATGTCTAATATTTCTGGGCTTTTTGCTATAGGTGATTGCAGAAGCCAGTCAACTCAACAAGTGGCAGCTGCAGTTGGTGAAGGAGCTATAGTAGTTGCAAAGATTAGAGAACTCTTGAAAAAACATTAACTATTTTCCTCTTATTTTTCATTTTCTTCTTGAATTACTCTCTTTTTCTCCAATTCTTCCAATCTCTTTCTAGGTCGCATTTTCTTTTTACCCAGCTGAACTATTATTGGGATGATGGTACCAAAAGTCAGTAAAGCTCCTATAGGTATAGGAGCCCAGTCCAAGAACCAAATTAGATCATTTGGTCCATAGGCTAAGTCAATTATTAAGAGATAAATTGATAGTAACAGAAAGAATGTTGGACCGACAAACCAAGCTAGTTCAGGTCTTCTAACAACGATGATGTTCAGAACATATATCAACAAAAACCCTAATGCTGGCCAATATGCCCAGTCAAAAGTTTTAGGTGGATAACCTACCGAATAATCTATGATTGCTAGAAAACCTGCAATAACTACTAAATTGAGAGGTGTCACCCACCAGTTGAATTTTTTAAAACTACTTTTTTCTTCTTTCTCTGTTATCATTTCACTTCACCATCAGTTTTTTCTTTTTCTTTATCCTGTTTTAACGATTCTAGAAATGCTACGACTTTTAGGAATATCTCCTCTTTATCTTTATCAAAAAGAACACTATGTCCAGATTTTGTAGCTGTAAAAGTTTCAACTCTCTTGCTTTTCACAACTTGTTCGAGTAAGCTAATATTTGAGAGAGGTACATTATAATCATATTTTGCTCCAACGATGAGTAATGGAGCTTCTATTTTCTTCAAATCTTCTCTTGTAACTTCCATCAAATCGAACATCTCAACAACACCTGCTAAACTTGAAGCTCGATATGATTCTACTCCTGCTTCATCGTGCAATTTCAAGTGTTTCTTTTTCTTTGGCCATTTACTAACGAATTTGGAAAATGCTGGAAGTATAGGGATAGGTAAACCATGATACAGTTTTCCTAAATCCAAGGGGGCACAAAGGCTGATAATGGCGTCCACATTTCTATTCGCGGCAAGAAGTAAAGATAAAGTTCCTCCCATTGAATGTCCTAGAATTGAGATGTTGGTGCAAGTTTTTGATAGTTCATCATATCCTTGCAGGACTGATTCATACCAATCAATGAAATCGGTTGTAGTAAGATCTCTTACTGTTGTTCCATGTCCTTTTAGTAAAACAGCTTCAACAGTGTAACCCTTGTTGTTTAATATCTCTCCCAATTCTCTCATTTCTGCTGGATTAGAGCAATATCCATGAACTAATAGAACACCATATTCAGTACTTCCTTCAAGATGAAAAGGTCGAGCGCTATCTTTTAAACTCCTATCTATTAGAGAAGGACGAAGATTATGAAAATATGCACTCAATGTCTCTATGTTAAACATCACTTTCAACACAGTAGTGGTTCCTCTTTGAGGAAATAGTAATCGATGAAACCATCTTAAGGAATTACAATAAGGACTCAGTACTTTTTTGTAAACTTTTTCACGTTCAGAAGTATCGTTTATAGGAAAAATAAGATGTTTTAACCAATGAAAAAAATCTATATAGCTTTGAGCTAGATTGCCTAGAAATATCTTCCATGCACCCCATGTAGTACCATGTTGCGCTCTTCTTTCGTTTGACAATTAACTCCACTTTCCGTTACTGTGGATGTGCTTCTCTTCCATATAAATATTCACTTTAAGATTGGATAAAAATCTCAATAATTTCTTCCTTTACTTTTACTTTATTTACTCCATTCGAAAAAGCCTGAACTTTGAGCATCATTACAGTTTCAACCTCGATAATGTGTAAATTCTTTGATATCCATTCAGGTAACTCTGGGGGGGAAGAATCTAACATTTCTTGCCATTCCTCATCAGTTAAACGGTTGGAAGAGGGTTGTTTAAAATCGTAGTAAGAGAATGTTACTCCTCTAGTAAGGTGAAGATGTCCAGTTTGGTTTTGTACTATAACATAAATTAACAATGGGTTGCCAACAGCTACTTCAAGTACTTGTCCTGAATTTGAATCGGTAAAAACATCTGCAATCAATGCTGTCCTTTTATCAGCGTTAACATCATACCAATTCTCATTCCCATAGTTGAAAGATGTTATCAATTGAAGTTTTTTACCTAGATGATGGATAAAGGATAAATCTTCAGAACTTAATTCTTGGTTTTCCAGTTCCTTGATACTGATTACAGTTAATCTATCAAATATCTCAATTAATGCATCAAATTTTAGGGTGAAGTTACTATAATATTGACGATAATAATCATTTCCAAGATCCCCTGCAGAATACAGCATTCCCCTAGATTCTAATCCTTCCTTCAACATTTTCAAAGTGGCCCCTATTCTTGAATAAACCTTAGGATATGGTTCAACATAATGAAATATCTCATCTCCTAATCCCTTGGCACTATATGCTTGTTTTGCATAAAGGATAGTGTCGTGCTTTAATTCTACCCAGCTTGCTAAAGCAGTCATTAAAGATTTATCTAACCAAGAGTTTGATTGCATAAATTCAGGATATCCGTAACCTTTTTCGGCTAGAAGAGGTTGAATTGAGAATAACCATTGCCAGTAAATGTTCTGTGTCCAATCAGTGATAGAGATGTTCTCAAACTCATTTCGAAGTTCGAAAATTTTCTCTTCATACCCATCATAGACCAATTCTGATCGAAGATGATATTCAGCTCTTTCACTGCCAAAAACTGAGAAAATATCTAAAGGTTGAGGGAAAAAACGATCGGGAATATTATCTGTAACTAATTCTTGGAAGATATATGCATCAGGAGTATATCCCTGTCCAAATAATCTAAAACCTTTGGAAGTATCTTCCACTCCTTCAAAAGCTACAATATATCCTGAATTAATTTTAGGAGAACGTAACTCTTTTAACGCTTCAATTTTTTCTTCAATGAATGTATCTTCTGATAAATCTAAGAAAGATACTTCTCCTTCATCTTCCCAAACTTCAAAATATTCTATAGGTGTTAGATCATCACTATTTCCTACTAAGAAATTGGTTGTTCCACAGATATTGTCCCAATAATCCCATACATTATTGTCTCCAATTTCAGCGGAAAAAGAAAAAACTAGAGCAAGAGCCATTCTTGTTTGTTGAATACCAACAAGATTGTCAGCTGACTGGTCATCTAAAACAAAACCCATTCTACCTGAATACATCATAGCTTGGAAGTACTGTTCAAGGGTTATATTTTGAGTATAGTGTCCTCTAGGTTTGTATTGAGAAAAATCTTCTCGATAATCAAATATTGAAGAATAAGATACAATTCCAAGTTCAATATTATTTAGTTCTTGGTTTACTAATGAATTCACGTAAATTGGAATACTAGTTTTGTCATCGAGAAGGTACATTGATACTGTCAAATAAGCAATATTATTCTTCAGGGCTTCTTTAACTTCGGAATTAGTTGTAAGCGCATATAAGTCAATTTGACTTTCTCTTAGTGCATCTAACATCAAACTATAGTCATTTAAGAAATATTCCAGTTCTATTATTCTTAAAGAATTATCGAACATAGAATGAAGAATGTGGAGACAAAAATCTGTTGATATATACATAGGTGTTTGCCGATTGGAATCATAGTACATAGGTTCGAAAATATCTACTAAACCGCTGTCCACCAAAGCAAAACCATTATCTTTAAGTTGTCTAATGATTTCCGAATTTAATTCATCATCCAACCCTTGTAAATTAACATTAGCTAGACCAGCTTGAATAGGTGTAGGAATGATAGATGGGGTATAGTATAATTCGGGTAATTCATAGGTACCGAAAGAATTCTTGATACTTTCTGGAAGCTGCACCTCTGCCACAAGATCAGTGTTATTAAAAACTCTGTTGAGATAAGGATAGAGATAGTAGCTACCCACAACCAATGAGCTAATAACAAGAGTTAAGGTTATTCCTGTTATGATTGGTTTTTTCGGATTTGTTAAAATCATTATTATCAATAAAACAAATATTTGAGCCCTTTTATATCTAGAACTCGAACAGCCCAAGTACGATTAGAATCAAGTTTCAAAGGTGTTGTTCTAGCACTCGAACAGGAGAAAAACCCAAAGCTTCATTCAATCTTCTTTTTTTCTTTTACCCAGCTATAATAGGAAAGCTGTTTCTTTATAGCTAAATAATTAAGAAAATATAGTATGGAATTGATTCCTAGTAAAGTTGCACCAAGAATCGCTGCTACAAGATGATCTATAAATATCAGTACAAGTGAAATCACAAAAGCAGAAACTATGAAAGCCATTAAGAAAATCCTTCTAGGAACAAGTTCTCCTCTTATAATCTGAGCAGTATATCTAACAGGAACATTGATTTCTCTTATCTCTAACCCTTGTTCCAAGAGCTTGTATCTATTCGTAGGGAGTTTTTCAAGTATATTTGCTTCCACCAGTTTCTCCAAATGCCACAAAACTGTGCTAGGGCTATTAAAATCTAAGTTTCTTTTAGCTTCACGAACGCCAAAATCCTCAGGAAAAATAGTTTTAGCATAGAGAAAGAGCTTCAATGTTAAAGGATGATCAAGAGCTTCAATATCATGATAATCCTTAGGCTTCATGCATACGGTAAAGCTTAATCAGTTAAATCTTTTATGCAGAAGTGATTGGAAGATAGAAGATAGCAAAAATAGTTCTTATAAAAATATGAAGTAATATTGTTTAAGTCCATTCTCGCCTATTGTTTTTTGAAGTTATAGAGTAACTGTGAGACAGATGATTCTCAAAACTATTTTAAGTGTGTAATAATTCTTCCAAGTAAGATAAATAAGCGTTGAATAAGTTTGATCAACACAGTTTTGGGACCTATTTCAGAGGATGAGTTAGGAATAACATTGATGCATGCTGATGGCCAGATGGATATGGAAAAGATAATTGAATATGGGAAGAAAGGTATTTGGTTGGAATTTGATACCATTGGTGCAGCTAAAGATTTCATAAAATTTCCTCCAGCAATAAAGAAATTGCAGTCAGAAAATCTTCTATCTCAACTTCTTTTTGGGCAAGATTCTGGTTCATTTTGGGTTAAAGATGATAAGGAAGAATGGCCTATGAGACCATATGCAAGGTTCTTTAATGAATTTATTCCATATTGTGTTAAAGAAGGAATAGATCAGGAATTAATCTATCAAGTTGTAACTGAAAATTCCAAAAAGATTCTTACATAGGATAGCAATCACCAATCCCCTTTCCTATTTTTCAGCAAACTATTTCTATTAGTCTATTTATCCTCATTATTAGGTGATACAATGCCAGTAGTACAAGTACATTTGTGGGAAGGTCGAACTGAAGAACAGATTAAGGAAATAATTTCAGGTATAACTGATGTTTTTGTTAAAATGGGTTCAAGACCTGAATCGGTTAGAGTTCTTGTTCAAGATTATCCAAAAACACATTGGGGAATGAATGGAAAACCAGCATCAGAGGTGTGATGGTTAACATTCCTTCATTTTATTTTCTTCTATCTAATGATAAATCACTACTAGACTGTTTTTCGCTTTTATTGGAAAAGGAGTCTTTATATTAGTTAGTTGATGTATTTGTACAGATATGAGATTCCAAAGTCGTCGTTCAATAAATGGTGTAATAACTGGATTAATTTTAGTTTTAATTACCTTGTTGGTGTTAGGGATTGTTACTGGGAAGATTATTTTCTATATTTTAATGGGTGTAGTCCTTCTCTTTGTAATTTTAGCTGTTGTAGGAGTTTTCACCATTCTGAAGAAAACAGCGCAGGAAAGCACAGGTAAACGTAGAAGCACCTATGATATAACTAAAGGTAAAAATTACACAGATGAAGATTCTACTCCTTCTAAGAAAGCTCAAGAAGAAAGTTTTTGTGATTTCTGTGGGATGAAACTGGAACTTGGTGTGAAGACTTGCAGTAATTGTGGGAAGAGATCAAAGTAAAAGAAAAAATGACTTCCATGTATTTAATATTTTATAGTTTCTGAGAGTGAGTATCGATGGTAAAAATCAAATGTAAAAAAAGGAAATGAGAAAAAAGTATTTATATCAAATAAAATAGATTACTTCCGTCTTCATCCCATTCTTGAGGTCTGTCGTTTCTACCCATATGAGTGTAGTAAGAATACGCCCAATCAAAGTTACCTTCCATGTCTAATAGACCACTTCCTCCTTGGATCAAACCTGCGTCAAGGAACCAATAAGTCCAAGCACCATTTTCATAAGCTGGTTCGTCGTATCCATATCCTTTCGCAGTACAAGTTGTAGTAACATAAACTGTTCCAACTGGATTATTTGCTTGCAGTTCAGGAAGGAATCCTCCTGAATTACAACTATCAAGGAACAAAAAAATATTTCCAGCATTAGTATTGCCAATTATAGGTGCAAGTTCATAGTCGAATATATCGTAGTCCCAGACTGTTGCACTAGTATCCCAAGAGCAAATAACGTGTTGTGTTCTATCAAAGGCTGCTCCGTGACCAGAAAAGATGAAAGCAATTGTGTCATCTGGTCCTTTATTTGCAACTAATATAGAGAGTTCATTTAGGATATTAGCTTTAGTAGCTAATCCGTCATATTTGGGATAATCTGCTGGGTGGCCATCTCCAAGAACAGTTATAGAATCATAACCTATCCCAGAAAGATAATTGTACCAATCAGAAGCGTCTTCATCACAGTAGCTAAGATCGTTAATGTATCCATAATCGCTTATACCTACAATAAGGGCATAATAATTACCAGGTGGTGGAGGAGGAGGGGGACTACCATTATCTACAGTTACTCTAATTGTATCAGAACCTTCCATTTAGGAAGAATCCTAGGCTATAGCTTCAATAATAATCATACAATCGCCAAAAGTGGTTGTAAACCACTCGTCTTCAATTCCATGAATTACAAAAGAACCATCAATGTAAATGTCAGCAATAAGAGCTCCATCTTCTTTATCATTCGCAGCAACAGTAATTAGTACTATTCCTGAAACTGTTGAACCATCTAGAGGTGTATTTATGTTTACTTTAGGAGCTTTATTCTTTCCTGGTGGCGCTGGAGGTTTAACTCGTATGTCTGACGAGGTCGTGGTGGGAAAAATCATCAAGAATGAAGATAATAAAATTAAAGTAAGAATTGTCGTTTTTAGTTTCTTCATATTTATCACTTTGTAGCAAAATTTACTACAATTAGTTAAATGTCCTATTTACTCTAATAAATGTTACGTGAAAGTAATTATTTGTTTTGAACATAAAAAGTAGAAGATTACAAATACAGCATTTTACGAATGATGGAGTGTAAAATTCTCAAGTTTTGATTTAAGCCATTAGTCCTCCTCCCCCCTCTCCTTTAATTATCCTTGCTGTTTCCCATCCCGTTCTACCAAGAATACTAATTGATTTGGGAGGATTTAACTTTCTGAAATTTTGAGACCTAGGGTTACACACTTCAATAAATGGACATTCTTCAATACCTGGAAGTGTTTTTTCGATTATTTTTTTCAGTGAGTCATTCTTAAGAATGATTTTTCCATTTAGATACTTGCATGGAAGATCTTTGTTGATAACCACTGCTGGATTTTTCACCTTTTCCTTTTCGTAACAGATTTGACAAGTTTTGTTTCTTCCTGAATGCCAATTAAACTGGTGTTCTTTCACTAAACACTCAAATAAATACAATCTTTCTTTACAGAATTCCTTTCCAATTAGTTTGTATACTAAATAATCCATTAAGCTAGGTCCTTCAACTATTTCATTAGGATATTTTTCTTTCCATAGTTCCCATACTCTTCTCCAAGCTTTTGCATTCATTTCATCCATCAGTTCGTATTGATAGCAAAAGATATCCAAGAAACTACTTAATAACACTATGTCGGTTTTTAATATACCTGTTCTCAAAGCAACCTTTATTGTGTTAACATCGCTTGCAACATCAATTATTTCATAATTTTTACCTTTTGGCCAGACATTAAGTTGTCTCATATCTCGTAGAAACATGTCTGTCTTTTTCTTTCCATAACCTAACCCTTGAGTACTAGTAAGTTTTTTACGTAATTTCGCATAATCTTGGTCATAAAAATCAAATAAATCGTAGGGTTCAATATCATTATCATTGAGTATTTTAGCTGCAGTAAATGCATATTTCTCTCTCTTATCCGTTTGGGACAATGAAGTTAAACCTAGTCGAGAGAGGAAATTCTTGGATTCTTTGAGTATAAACTTTGTATCAAAATTTGAAGGGTCGTCATTGTATATTTTTGCATAAGTTTTGAAATTCCTTGATCCTCTGAAGTCTTGATTTGCTGTAAAAAATCTAATCCGGCATATTTTCTGAGGTGTTAAATCAAATGTATCGTATAGTTCTGTGAATGGTTTATCACCATATTTTTTATAGATATTATGAAAAACTTCAGCAACTTGCAAACACTTTTCGTCATCTATTTGCGGGTTCAAAATCATTTTGTGATTTTTCTCCCAATATTTATGGAACTCGGAAAAATATTCAAAATCAATTCCTATGGCAGTTGTATGACCAATATTCTCATGAGTAGTGTAGAGAAAAGCATTCAGTTCGGATAAGAACTCTCTTTGTTCATCAATTTCAGAAGTAGTTAATATCTCTTTGAAGTTATACTTCATCTTATACATCCCTTATTATTTGCCTTAAGTTGATGTCATTATATATAAAGCATTTTCCTCAACTATATAATAAAACTCATAACTTTTATAGTCAAATCATCTATGAAAATAAAATAACCTCAAGCAGGTGAGTAAATCGTGAATAAGAAGGTAGATAGTGAGAAGTCGAAAAAACACAAGCAACCACGAATTACTCAATTTGTACCTGAATTAAAGGATATAGAGAAATCTCCATATTATCTAGATCTAAAACCGATATTGAAGTGGGTTGGTGGAAAAAGAGGTTTAATACCACATTACGATAAATATTTTCCAATTAGTTTTAACAAATATTATGAACCTTTCTTAGGTGGAGGCGCAGTTTTTTTTCATCTATTAACAAAGGGAAGAATTCAGAAAGCAAAATTAACGGATATAAATGAGGAATTGCTGAATGTTTACAATGTAATTAAGACTTCTGTAGAAGATCTTATTCAAGAGCTAAAATCTGGCAAATATATTAATGATAAGGAAGTTTTCTACAATATTCGTGCAGAAGAACTATCAGACCCAATTTTGAGAGCTGCCAGGCTTATCTATCTTAATCGAACTTGTTACAATGGTCTCTATAGAGTAAACAAGCAAGGAAAATTCAATGTTCCATATGGAAAGTATCCAAAGAATGTCCGCATATTTGATGAAAAGAATATGAGAAATGTAAGTGAAAGTTTTCAAAACATAGTTCTCACAATTGAGGATTTTGAAGAAGCAGTAAAAGATACAAAGAAAGGTGATTTTGTTTATCTTGATCCTCCCTATGTCCCTTTGACTGATACTGCTTACTTCACTGATTACACTTCTGAGGGTTTTGGGATAAAGGAACATGAAAGATTAGCTAAAGTTTTCAGGAAATTAGATAAAAGAGGATGTTTAGTTATGGAAAGTAACTCTTCTGCTTCGATTATTTGGGAACTTTATGAAGGCTTTGATATTCAAACAGTTCACGCCAAGCGGTATATAAGCTGTGATCCAAACGGTAGAGGAGGAGTAAAAGAAACTTTCATACGAAATTTTAAAACAAATAGTGAAGACTGACTTTTAGAGAATCTCACTGTTTTTTGAACTATACTTGAATTTTGTAATGTTCTCATCGATTTTAGGTTTTCTAAAGATGTATAGATGTTCATGCATGATCATGTGAAAATTATATTTCATACTTTGTTTACGCCATAGTTGAGTGCTTTTACAATTCCATTGGTGCTTAATTATATCTTCTCTAAGAATAAATCCCGCTTCTAGAAAGGTTTTCAGAACATAAGCTGATAATGGAATATAATGTCTATGTTTTCTAGTGTCTCCGATCAATATTGCTAGGAACTTATCTCCTTTAAGTACCCTATAACATTCAGAAGCAACTTTTTCAATTTCATTTATGAAGTATTTTACACTACCAGTGTAAGAAAGATCTTGTGGGTTGTTTTCAGAATATTTTATAATATTTAGATAAGGAGGATGGGTGCAAATTAAATCAATCTTATTATCTTGAATCTTATTTAAGTTTCTTGCATCACCAAGAAATAATGATTGTGAAGTATTAAGCTCGTTAGGGATTTCTTCTAAACGTTTTTTGGAAATCTCCAGAGGTTTTTGGTTTATATCTATTCCAATTCCATTCCTTCCGGTAAGTTTAGCTTCAATAAGAGTTGTACCACTCCCTACCATAGGATCCAGAACAGTATCCCCTTGGGCTGAATATCTCTCAATAACATTTCTAGGTATTTGTGGTGCAAAGTTACCTCTATAATCACCTTTGTGTGACGCCCAGCTACCCCTCTCTGGAAATGACCAAATAGTAGTAGCCTCAAGCCTGAAATCAGAAACACCGTTATCTGAACTAGTTTGTTGGACATTGTTTGTCTCATTATAAGATTTATAGAATTCTTTCATATTCGATGAAGTTTTTAATCTGGGAATTAATGCGTCGATCCACAGTAATTAATATAAATTTAAACATTTAAGCACCACAATTATATTGTCATTAATAGAAGAACAAAATTTGAAAGAATTTCTATTTCTCTCTATTTCAAAATTTTCTCTTTAGGAATTTCACACAGAGATTTTATCAATTTTTTAAAATTCTCCTCATTGAGACTAATCTCTTCTTTTTCTTTAGCAATAAACCACTTCTGTTCATCCCTTGCTAGAAGCAATCTTATCGTATCTTCTGAAATTTGTTCTCCATCTTTGATAATAATATTGTCCTCTTCAGCTGATTCTATAGCACCTTTAGTAAAACTTGAAAGTGTTACGAAAAATCCACGATTTTCTGCCTTTTTGTCTTT
>JAUWPI010000157.1 GCA_030611665.1 Candidatus Heimdallarchaeota archaeon
ACCTCTATTTTCTCTTTGTATTACCGACAAAATAGGCGTTCAAGTACTGGTACAAAATTCATGTCATATCGTAGACAAAAATAAAAATGAAAAAGAAGAGTTACTTCTTCTTCCTAGCTTTGGGTTTAGCTGTGGATTGAATTTTACTATTAATAAGAGTAATAGTTAACAAGAAAAATATCAATTGCAATCCTAAAACAATTCCAGCAAAGATTAGTAACTCACCAATTTCAAGTGAAGCAAAGATTCCTGTAACTTCAACAAATTGAATATTTGAGACAAGACTTTTACCATATTCATTTACCGCTACTATAGCATAATAATAGTTTCCTGTTGCACTAACTGTATCTGAATAAGAGGTAGTATTAGTAGTAGAAATTGCTGTCAATCCTGCTATAGAGTAGAATTGAGAAGTTTCTCTGAATATCGAATAATTTGTTGCATCTTGTACTGATAACCAACTCAAGAGAATATTTCCCATAGAAGCAGGATTTGGATTTATCTCATCTAAGACGGGTTGCATAGGAGTTCCTACAAATTTTTTGTAGAAAAGATCTGAATCTGAGCTAGAGCCTAATAAACTTGCATCAGAATCAAGGAAAATCGTATGTACGTGACCTAAGGAGTCAACTACTAAATCTGGGTAAGTAGAAGATTCTGTATGATCATAAGTAAGAATAGCTAGAGAAGACCAAGTGTGTGTATTTATATCAAGATACTTGAAAAAGATATTATTACCTGTTCCTCCTCCTCCAACATCTGTAAAATCTTCCCAAATAACATAAACGTAATCTGTACCATCAAATTCAATATTCATACGAAAAGAAGTTGATGTGCTCTCGGTTGAAACAACTTCTGTGATTGACCACGAATCAACTTTGGAATCATAGCTCTTATAGAAAATATCAGCGTCAGTTCCTGCCCCATCATAATCTGAAGAATCATGCCAAACAATATGAATCATGCCTTCTACACATTTAGAAATTTTAGGTACATTAGAGGATCCATCACTTTCAGAACTAATCAATTTTAGAGGAGACCAAGTAATGAAATCTTTGTCTAGTTTTCGATAAAAAACATCTCCGTCTACGCCAGATCCAAAAATATTTGTGAGATCATTCCAAGCAATAATTATATTCTCTTGGGAATCAAGTTGTATATCTGGAGCATATGTGGATTGTGTACTCAAATCCGTAACTATTTCAGCTGCTGACCATATTCCTGCTGCTGATCTATGTTTGTAAAAAATATCTTGATCCCCATCAACGATTAAGTAATCTGCATAATCCTCCCATACTACGTGTGCTACGCCATTGGAATCAGCTACAATCGATAAGTAAGAAGATGTACTGTCACTTTCTAATGAAACAAGTTCAATGGATCCCCATCCAGAAGAAGTTTTTTGCCTATAATAGATATCCCTGTCAAGACCTGAGCCCAAAATATCACCTGATTCAAACCAAGCAATATGTACAGTTCCCGTTGAATCAACTGCAATTACCGGTGCATCAGAATTACTCACACTATCAGTTGAAATAAGTTCTAAATCAGACCAGCTTTTTGTTCCATAATCAAATTTCTTATAAAACACGTCTAAATCAGTTCCTGCACTCAAAATATCCTCCAAAGAACAGGTTACAAAGTATAAATTATTATTGTTATCAACAGCGAAACTAGAATAATAATTATTTGAATCAAATTCAGCAGAGAGAAGTTCTAATGGTTCCCACCACCAAGAAGATAGATCTTTATCATTTACAGATTGTTCTGTTATATTCTCATTTATCATTGAATTTGTTATCGAAGAAATAGGAATTATCATTACTATCACAACCATAAGAATAGAAGCAATTCTTTTTACTTTCACAAAGTTCACCAAATAGCACAATAGCAGTCTTAATCTATAAGCATTCTGCAAAACTTAGATCTTCCTAATCCTTATTGCTATTTTTCTAGAAAAGACTAATTCTTAAAAGTAGAAACACCATAATATAGATAGAATGAAAGAAACTAAGTATTCCATGTCAGGTTTTAAGAAAATCTTCAAGATGCCAATATTTACAGAATTAGCTCTATTATTGTCTGTAATTGCATTTTTTGAAAGTTTTTTCTTAACCATAAAACTTGATGGTAATTTAATTTGTGCACAGTATAAATTTAGCCCGGTTCTTCTTATTCTTCTCCTGTTTGCTTCATTATTTTCTTTGGCAAATTTTGGGAATATTATAACTGAAGATGCAAAGAAATCTGTTTTTCAAACTTTCATGATAACAAGAGGAGTAGTTATTGCTTATTCAATCGTAAGAAGAATAACAGTAATTCTATATCATTTTAACTACTGTGGTTGGGTAAATTATTGGTACTACCTTTTAGGGGATTTTCTAATTCTAATAATGATTTTTGAATATGGTTATGCAATATTTTATCACATAAGAACGAAGTATAAAACTATAGAAAAAAAAGAATAAAAGAAGAATTACTTCTTCTTCTTGATTTTAGGTTTAGCTGTAGATTGAATTTTACTATTAATAAGAGTAATAGTTAACAAGAAAAATATCAGTTGCAATCCGAAAACAATTCCAGCAAAGATTAGTAACTCACCAAGTTCAAGTGTAGCAAAGATTCCTGTGGAAGTTTCTTCGATGACTTCAACAAACTCAACATTTGAGACAAGACTTTCTCCGTAATTATTTGTTGCTACTACAGCGTAATAATAGTATCCAGTTGCATTAACAGTGTCTGTATAAGAAGTAACAGTAGAAGTATCAATAGCAGTCAATCCTGAAGTTGAGGAAAATTGAGAAGTTTCTCTATATATTTCATAATTTGTTGCATCTTGTACTGATGACCAGCTTAAGGAGATATTTCCAATAGAGACAGGATTTGGATTTATTTCATCTAAGATTGGTTGCATGGGAGCTCCTACAAATTTCTTGTAGAATAAATCATAATCTGCACCTGAACCTAATAAACTTGCATCGGAATCCATAAAAATCGTATGTACGTGCCCTAAAGAATCAACTGCTAAACTTGGTGTAAAAGAAGTAGCTGTGTTGTCATATGTAAGAATAGCTAAAGAAGACCAAGTGTGTGAATTTAAATCAAGATACTTGAATAAGATATTATTACCTGTGCCTCCTCCACCAACATCTGTAGTATCTTCCCAAATAACATAAACGGAATTTGTACCATCAACATCAATAAACGGACGAAAAGCTGTTCCTGTACTCTCTGTTGAAACAATTTCTGATATTGACCACGAATCAAGTTTGGAATCATAGCTCTTATAGAAAATATCTGCATCAGAGCCCGCTCCTTCATAATCTGAATAATCATACCAAACAATGTGAATCATTCCATCTACCCCTTTAGAAAGACAAGGTGATGCAGATGTAGCAGCACTTTCAGAACTAATTAATTTTAGAGGAGACCAAGTAATGAAATCTTTGTCCAGTTGTCGATAAAAAACATCTTGGTCGGAACCAGATCCTAATATATTTGAGAGATCATTCCAAGTTATTATAACGTTTTCTTGGGAATCAAGTTGTATATCTGGATTATATGCGCTTAGTGTGCTATATTCCGTAACTATTTTTGCTGCTGACCATATCCCTGCTGCAGATCTATATTTGTAAAAAATGTCTTGGTCTCCATCAGCGAGTGTGTAATCTGCAAAGTCTTCCCAAGCTACGTGTGCTACACCATTTGAATCAGCTATTATCGCTAAGTAAGTAGAAGTACTGTCACTTTCTATAGAAACAAGTTCAGTAGGGGCCCATCCAGAAGAAGTTCTTTTCTTATAACAGATATCTCTATCAATACCTGATCCCAAAATATCAGCTGATTCAAGCCAAACAATGTGTACAGTGCCCGTTGAATCAACTGCAATATCAGGATTTTCAGAATAACTCGAACCATCAGTTGAAACAAGTTCTAGCTCAGACCAGCTCTTTGTCACATAATCAAACATTTTATAAAACACGTCTCTGTCCGTACCTGATCCCAAAATATCATCATCTGAGGAGGTTATGATGTGTATATTATTACTGTTATCAACTGCGATTTTAGAAAAGAAATTATTAGTATCAAACTCAGGAGAAATAAGTTCTAATGGTTCCCACCACCAGGAAGATAGATCCTTATCAATTACGGATTGTTCTGTTATATTCTCATATATCATTGAGTTAGTTATCGAAGAAATAGGAATTATCATTAACAACATTACCATAAAAATAGTAGAAATTCTCTTTACTTTCACAAAGTTCACCAAATAGCACAATTGTAGTCTTAATCTATAAGTATTCTGCAAAACTTAGATCTTCCTAATCCTTAAAAGCAATTTTTCTAGAATGATACTGAAAAGAGTTTTATACTCTCAATATACCAAGTTTTTTGTTAAGTATGAATGAAAGAACAGAGATATCATTTCTTGTTTGGCCATCTTTCATTGTATCAGAAATGGTATTTATTATACATACTGAATCAATTTACTTGAATTGGTTGCATAATATTTGCAAACAAAAATGTTAAAAAAAATAGAAAAAAAGAAGAATTACTTCTTCTTCTTCTTGCTTGATCCTCTACTAGTTTTTTTACTAGTCTTCTTCGATGGAGATTTCTTAATTCTGGATGAAAGTAAGAAATAAATAATTACTGCAATCAAAATCTCAGTACCTAGTAGAATTCCACCTAAAATTAGCATCAGTCTCCAATCTAAATCATCAAAGCTACCAAAACCGTCTGATTCATTTAATATTTCAACTGAAACCACGTTAGAAAGAGTGCTGTTACCATAATCAGAAACGGCAACTATAGCGTAGTAATATAAATTAGGAGATGTTACAGCATCTACAAAACTATTACTTGAACTGCTACCAATAGAAGTTAGTCCTGTTATCTCTGTGATATAAGTTGTAGATCGATAGGCTTTGTAAGAAGTAGCACCAAGAGAATCAATCCATGATAGATTAACTTGGGTATTAGTTGTGCTTTTAGGATAAATCTCTAACAAAATCGGACTGGAAGGAGAACCAACAAATTTTTTGTAAAATAAGTCATAATCAGTTCCTGCTCCATCAAAATCTGTATCATCTGCCCATAAAACATGAATATAACCCTTTGAATCAGCTGTTAAGCTATACTGATAACGAGAGCTCCATTCTTCACTTTCACTTGATATATAAGTGGGTAGAGACCATTCATCAAACCCAAATAATTTGATTTTATGGTATAGCATATAGGTTTCAACTCCGAAGTATAGATCCTCATAAATGATATGGAGATTGTCAAATAAATCTACACAGATATCCGAACGTCCTGTATCACCTAGACTATCATCTGTGATAATTTCTGTTGTTAACGACCATTGATTTTGGATGGAATCCCAACTTGCATAGTATAAATCGTCGAGTAGATCTGAATCATAAGAGGGTATTTGATCACTCCATATTATATGAACAGAATTTTGTGAATCTGAGCATATAGAAGGATAAGAAGAATGCTCGTCACTTTCAGGTGAAAGTAGTATGAGTGGATAATCCCAGAGACCGGTGATCAGATCTTTCTTATAGTAATATATATCAGTATCAGTTCCATCAGAGTTAAAGTCATGATTTTCCATCCACACAAAATGAGCTATGTTGTCTGAACTAACTGTAATAGCTGAAGATGTTGATGTACTATCACTCAAAACTGATACTAATTCAGGAGATGACCACAAATTTGTACTGCTTGAACGTGTCTGATAGAATACGTCCATATCAGACCCTACTGAACCATATGGTGTCATATCTGTATATACTACATGCACATTTCCTGAAGAATCTAAATCCATGTCCGGAAGATAAGCAATAGCTAAACTTTGTGATGTTACAACCTCTACAGATGACCAAGAATCTGTTGAAGAATTGTAGTTTATGTAAAATATGTCTTCATCACTTCCACTACCTAACATATCAGTTTTATCGCTCCAAACAATATGAATGGTATCTTGTTCATCAATGACTATCTTTGGATCTCTACAAATAGTATTAGTGCTATCTTCAGAAATGAGAAATGGAGAACCCCATGCTTCAGTCGTAGAATCCCATTTCATGTACCATATATCAGCATCCGTTCCTGATGACCCAAAATCTTGCTTATCTCTCCAAACGGCATGAATATTTTCTTGACTATCAATTGCCATTTCTGGGTACCAGGATTCAAGCCCACTTGTTGTTGTTAAAACTTCTGTTTCTGTCCAGTACCAAGAAGAATAATCAATATCTGCTAATGAATGTTCCAGGTCTTTGCCATCTTTGAGAGTAAGAGCTTTACTATCAAATGAAAATAGTGTAACCATTAGCAATATCATGAGAATACTTGTTAATTTTTCTTTCTGCATTTAAAACACTGAGACTGATATTGATGCTTTGTATCTAAAAGTGTTACTCACCAAATTCCTAAAGAAAAATGAAGAAATGGTAAACTGTTAGGTTCGTTTCTTCGCCTTCAAGAAATACCATTGATTGTTGTTTTCTATAAGCATGAGTTATTTTTCCCACTTTTCCCATGTTGATGGAAGGGAAGTGGAAACAAATTTCGAGGACTCTTCCCAACCCAGGAACGTACAAGGTGGCAACGCTACAAGCGGTAGCATAGGTAAGCATCAAGCTCTGGGATTTCA
>JAUWPI010000032.1 GCA_030611665.1 Candidatus Heimdallarchaeota archaeon
AGGTTCATCTATCATTGATATGTCTGGTAACCCTCAGATTTCAGCTCAGATAAATCAAGGGTTTTATGTTAAAGATGGAGAGGTTCAATATCCTGTAAAGAATGCAATGATTGGTACTAATGTCTTTTAAGTTTTCGAAAAAATTGAAGATTTCAGTAAATAACAACAAAACAGACATGGACACAAATCTCCATGGATGTTACTTTCACCTCTTCAAGTAAGTGGTGGGAAGTAATTTATCCTTTTTTTCTTAATAAACAAAATCAATTATAATTGTTATTTTTTTCTTCAGCTTTGTTCTTTCCTGCACGTGAAACTAGCAGTATTGTTTCTCTAAATTCTTGAGTGAATTCTACTTCCTTAATCCTCATTGCAAGTTTAACAAATTCTTCCTTAAGATTACCGAATTTGTATTCTAAATAGCCTAGCAATTTCGTTTTACTATCTTTTCTAGATATTAGGATTAATGGAGTACAAATTTCAATAGTGTGATTTTCTGCTTTTGATAAAGTTTTTACTTTTTCAACAATCGATGATACTAGATTCACTAGAGATAAAAATTTCACTCTTCCCATCAACCCTTGCCAATTCTTTGGAGGTTTTCGTTTTCTAGTAAAGTCAAGAATAGTTCCTTTTGATTCTACTTGAGTTGAGAGCGACAAGGCTAAATGTCTCCCTTTGGCTTCAGTTAAAATGAAAATTCTTTCTTTCTCCAATAATCCAATTTTGAGTTGAAAATATTCATAACACTCAACAAGCTTCTTTAACTCTAAAAATTTGTACTTCGATTTTGAATTACCTCGTGACGGCTTATTATAAACGAACACATCACATCCTAAGTCTTTTACAACTGGTGAATAACGTAGAAGTGCAATTTCAGCTCTTTCACCCTTTCTAGGGATTATGAATAAACCAAAATTATTCAATTTAACTTCTTTCTGATAGGAAAATCTTGAAAGGAAGATACCATCAAAATTGTTTTTTCTACCATTTTTTTCCTGTTCAATTCTAACTTTTAATGTCTCAGTCATCTGATTGTTCTTCAATAAATTTTTAATTTTGATTTCTCTCTGCCACTTGTAGCTAAAAAAGAACAGTGCAACCCCACATATTTTAACAATCCAGTATCCTAAAAAATATGCAAAATGCCGTATAAAAGCCCAGAAGGTATACAAAACTCTCTGAAAATCTAGATTCATATCTTTTCTATATACCCTCATAATTGACACATTCTTTCATAAATATATATCCATGAAAGATGATATAATATTGGATGCAACGTAAAAGTACACCTCACTAGAATGTGCTTCAAGCCTCTAAAATCACATAGCATAACCTTTATTGCTATAAAAGAAGTTGATTGGTTAATGGTATCTTTTAGCTCAGCAACTATTGCAAATATTATTTCAGTGGGAGTAAACAGTCTTCTAGTTGCATTGAAGTTAACAATTGGTATTATATCAGGATCTATAAGCTTGATGGCAGATGGATTTGATTCGATATTAGATCTGGTAACTGCAGCATTTGCAGGCGTTGGTGAGAAAGTCAGTAAGAAACCAGCAGATTCTTCCCATCCTTTTGGCCACCAAAAATACCAACTAGTCTTTAGTATAGCAATTGCTCTAACATTGTTCATTTCATCATATTTCATAGCGAGTGAATCGATTGAAAGACTAATTAATCAAACTCATCTACCATTTGATTTTCTATATCTAATACTTATAGCAGCAGCCATTTCATTTATGGGAAAGATAGTTATGTCAATTATATTATTTAGAATAGGTAGGAAGATAAATTCAATTGTCATAATTGCTAATGCTAAGAATTATAGGACAGATGCTTTTGCTTCAATTTTTGTAATTATAGCAGTTGTAGGTTCTTATTATGGTATTTGGTGGTTTGATCCTGTTTGTGCATTCATAATTGTAGGGTTAATAATTTTTACTGGTTTTGAGATTGCCAAAGTATCTATTCCAGATTTACTTGATAGAGGAGCTCCACAAGAAGTTTTAGATAAACTAGAAGAGATTGCACTTTCCCATCCTGAAGTAAAAGAAGTTCACATAGTTAGATTAAGAACAATCCTGGGATATTATACAGGTGATTTTCATATATTGGTTGACCCACAAATAACTGTTTTTGAAGCTCATGAGATTTCAGAAAGAGTCAAGCAAGATCTAGAAAACGAAGGAATGTTTAGAGAATTAGTAATACATTTAGAGCCTTATACTCCAGAAGAATCATTAGAAGTGAAATCAGGAAGTAATTAAGAAGTTAAGGATCTTTCCTTCCTTTTCCAAGCTATATGAGCAACATTTATCTCTCCACAATGCTTGTTTAAATGATGAATATACTCAAATAACCAATCTTCTACATTCAAAGAATATTCTTTATATTCCCTTTCATCAGCTAGATCTAAATCCTTCACTTTGCTGAGTTTTTCCATTGCAATTGACACGAAATTATCGTAAACAGAGATTATTTCGTCTATAAGAATGTTCGATACATTTTCTGGAATAGTGTATTTCTCTTCTTTTTTTTCTAGTATATAATTAATTATCCACATCTGATCCTGAATAACATGCACAATTAGTTCTCGAACAGTAGGGGTAAACTCGTGCACCCTCCAATCTAGAATATCATCAGGTAAATGAGATAAAAATTCCCGAAAAGTTTCATGAGATTTGTTAATCATTTCCAAATAAAAATTAATTTTTGAGATTGTCATCGTCACTGATTATGAAAAATATACTATATTTAAAGATAGAGGATTTCTTTCTAACTGAAAACTTTATTATTTTGTTTGTATTTTGATGATTTAGAATGATAAATCTGGATTTGGAAACAGATGTGTTGATTGTAGGTGCAGGTCCTGCAGGAGTAAGTTTAGCTATAAATCTTGGAAAACGAGATATTCCTTGTATCTTGATAGATCAGAAGAAACGTTCTGATGTTGGTTACAAACCTTGTGGGGATGCCTTAAGTCCTAACAGTACTAGAAAGTTACTTGAATTATCAGGAATCCGGCAACCAAAGGGAGATGAAATAGGAGAAGATTTAGAATCAGCGCATTTCAAACCTGTTCCTGATTTTGAGTTGTGGATTCCTTTTGTTTCCCAAACTATTGACAGATTGAAATACGGGCAACGTCTTTTAGATAGTTTAGTCGATTTTTCTAGCATTGAATTTAAACCAAAACACAAAGTAGTTGATACTATAATCAAAGATAAGAAGATTGTTGGTTGTAAAGTAAGAACAGATGATGGAAATAAGGTTAACATTTATGCAAAGATTGTTGCTGACTGTTCGGGAGTAACAGGGATTGTTAGGAGACATATTCCAGATGAAGTATGTGACAAGTTTCAAAAGAAATTACCAAAAAAAGAAATCATCGTTTCTTTCAGAGAGATTATCGAAACGCCTAAACCCCATGAATTTCAAAAACAAATGAGAATTGAGACCCATGATGAACTTCCACCTCCAGGATACTTCTGGATTTTTTCAAGAGGTGAGAGATTACTGAACATTGGTGTTGGTTGGCTAATTAACGAATCAAACAAAGATTTCAATGCTAAGAAAGTGCTTGAAGAATTGAGGAATAAGTTCTTCCCTGACGTTAAAGTAATCGATGCAGCAGGTGACACGCTTCCAGGAAGATTACCTCTTTACTCCATGGTAGCAAATGGCTTCATTACCTGTGGAGATGCTGCAACGTTAGTTAATCCTATCAGCGGAGAGGGTCATGGTCCTGCATTACTCAGTGGGTTTTATGCAGCTGAAAAAATAGAACTTGCAATAAGACATGAGAATTACAGTGAAGAAGAATTGTGGGATTACAATGTTACAATTTGGAATGCTTACGGTTACGATGGAGGATTAGGTATCGCAGTTCATAAATTGCTAAATGCAGTTCCTTTTAGTGATTTCTCCTATCTATTTGAGAAAGAAATCATTTCCCAAAGAGATGTTGATGCTATTATGGGGTCAACTTCAGTCAAATTACCTATATTCCAAAAAATAGTGAAAGGAATGCGTAAACCGAAACTTTTGTTTAAGCTAGCAAGAGGTTTAATGATAGCTGAAAAAATTAAGAAATTATCAAATAGATATCCAAAGACACCAGAAAAGTTTGAGAGATGGGTAAAGAAAATAAAAAAGATTGAGAGAATAAATCTCTAATCTGAAATAACTTTTCCATCCCCTATTTGAATCATTCTGTCACATGTTTTTGCCATAGCAATATCATGAGTTACTAGGATTACTGCAGTGTTTTTCTCTTTTGAAAATCTTCGGATAAGATCAATAACAACCTTACCGGTTTGTGAATCAAGGTCTCCTGTTGGCTCATCTGCAAAAAGCACAGCAGGATCATTTATCATTGCCCTAGCAATCGTGACTCGTTGCATTTGTCCCCCTGAAAGCTTGATTGGAAACTGATTTTGAAACCTTTCTAGACCCACTTCTCTTATTAGCTCAAGTGCTCTTTCTTTTGCTTCTTTCTTCGGACGATTAATCATTAAAGCAGGAAGCATCACATTTTCAAGCACTGTCAACTGCGGTATTAAATTATAGTACTGGAATATAAAACCCATATTTCTTCTTCTGAACATTGAAACCTCTGCATCTGTCATCGTATCTATATTTCTTCCTAATAGAAATGCTACACCTCGATTTGGTGTATCCAATCCTGAAAGCAGATTTAAGAGGGTAGTTTTTCCACTACCTGATGCTCCTACGATTGCAACCATTTCTCCTTTTCTTATTTCTATGTCAACACCACGTAGAGCATAAACTGTTGAATTCTGCATTATATACGTCTTGAACAGAGCTACTCCTTTTAGAATAGCATCTTTTTCAATTGCTATGGTATCTATTTTTTCTAAAGCTACTTCTGAAGGAATGTTTTGAAAATACGCAAGATCCCTAAATTTATCAGAGAAGAATTTCATCAACTGAATTTCAGTAAGTGTTTGGATAAAAACTAGAGCTAGATCTTGGATATCATCTATTTCTTCGTTTTGAATATCTTTGAATTTATTAATGATTTTCAGCAAAGATTGATAGTTTCTCTTGACATCATCTTGGAGATTATTCAATCTCGAAATATTTTCTGCGCACTTCATTGTTGTATCTATTAACATTATGTAATCCATTAAAGGCCCATAATCTAATAGCTTAACTTCTTCAATCAGCTCGTCTCTTACCTCTGAAATTCGTTTTAGTTGTTTCAATATTATAGAAATTGCTTGTTGAGTTGATGAGAGTAAACCAAAGATGACTCTAAGAACTCTCCATAATTTATTACTCATCTGATCTTCTATATCTTGAACTCTCTTAGAATCTTGAAGAATCAAGTCTAGTGACATTAAAGCCTCTTCATTTGATGTTATAATGGAATTTAGGTTGAGTGAACAAGATTTACCAAATTGCATAATTAAAAGGTTTCCAACTATTGATTTAAGTGGTATATTTTGTTTCTTATCTGATATCTCTCGTTTAAGAATCAAATCTGGGAACATTATAATATCTTCATATCCTTTAGGGAAATCCCAGACTGCGATAAAGCTGTTTAATAGAACATCACTAACGTATTCAACAACCCTAAAATCTATATCATCGGCTTGGTTTTCGATATGTCTAATCAGAGCAGCTTTGTCTGGAGTTTCTGAGCTCCTAACTAGCTGCACTATCATTTTTGTAATATCTTTAATTTCTACATTTTTCTGTATGTTCTTTGAATATAGATTGCATTCATCGTTGCAATAATTTTGAACTATTGTTTCTACTTTATTCACTACATGTTTTCTCTGCTCTTGTTGTTCTACCTTTGATAAGGGGAAACTACAACTGAAGAAAAGAAAGGTATTAACTTCAAGAATTTCAAAGGATTTTGCACGTAGTTTACGAAGGATATATCTTCTTAGTTTTCTTATTAAAACATCTAGAGAATCTCTATTTAGTTTGTTAATAAGAATACCTAGAGTTAGTTCAACATTGAATTCTTGAGGGTTATAATTTTCTATTGGTTCATATTCCATTATGATCCCTCCTTTCCAGATTCCACTATTTCACCATCAATTATCCTTATGGTTCGATGACAGAATTGAGCAATATGTTCAGAATGTGTGACTACGAGAAATGTTTGTTTGTAGTTTTCATTTATAGAAACAAAGAGGTTCATAATATCCGATGATGTTTCTTGATCCAAATCTCCTGTAGGTTCATCCCCCAAGATTATAGAGGGGTTCATCAGAAGAGCTCTGGAAACAGCAACTCTTTGCTGCTCTCCACCTGATAATTCATTAGGAAGATGATAAATTTTATCACCTAATCCCATTTGTCGCAAAAGCATCTTTGCTTCTTCTTCAGCCTCCAATCTAGTTGTATCAGTTAAAAGCAACGGTAACACTGTGTTTTCAAGAGCAGATAAGAATTCAAAGAGATTGAATAGTTGGAAGATATAGCCGATATTATGTAATCTGAACTCTGTCATCTCAGTGTCCAACAATTCTTTAATGTCTTGACCATTGATGAAAATTCGACCTTTGGTTGGTTTATCAATACCACCTAGAAGATTTAAGAGAGTAGTTTTACCACATCCTGATGGTCCCATAAAAGCAACCATCTCTCCTTTTTTGATCTCAATATTTACTCCTCGTAAAGCATGTACTTCCATGGAGGTGCCTTCAGCATATATTTTATGCAGGTTTTCTGTTTTGAGTATAATTTCATCTTCCATCTTATCACCCTACATATCTTATTGCTTCAGCTGGAGTTATTTGACTCGCTCTTATTCCAGGTAAAATTGAAGCAACAATCGCTATTCCTATCATTATTCCTGTATAAAGTAATACTCTCGTTGCTGGTATAATTAGTATCCAATCATATACAATTGCAAATGACAATCCTAAAACAACACTGTTGAGAAAACCAATTATGAGTCCCAGAAAGGCTAGAATGAGGAGTTCTATCATTATCGAACCAATTATCTGCCGTTTCTTATATCCTATCGCTCTCATCATCCCAATTTCTCTTCTTCTTTCTGAAACATTTCTTACAGCAATAATTATCATTCCAAGAGCACCAACAATT
The DNA here is from genome assembly GCA_030611665.1 of Candidatus Heimdallarchaeota archaeon. Classification (GTDB taxonomy): domain Archaea; phylum Asgardarchaeota; class Heimdallarchaeia; order Heimdallarchaeales; family Heimdallarchaeaceae; genus UBA460. Next base: position 7,093 of record JAUWPI010000032.1, read on the forward strand.
AACCCAAAACCTACGAAGTATTGAAGGAAGTCAAAGGTTCTAACTTGAAAATCTACTAGTTCTAACATAACATCCCATACATTATAAGCTGATGCTGCAACAAAATCCTCGTTTTGGACAAGGACAGAAGTATTGCTGTTAAAGAATTCCTCAATTTTCGTTGCTATTTCTGTATTTTTTCCTTCTCTAAAATCTTCAGAAGTACTGATTAAAAATCTTGTATGCTTTGGGAATAAAGCAAAATTGTAACTTAGTTTTCCTAAAAAATCAGGTGTAACTAATAGAGCAGGTAGTCCTCGTGCTTGACTGAATGGGTACTGTCTTACAGTTGCAATAACAATTACTTCTGTTGGATTTGTAAATAAACCAGTGAGGTTAAACCTGTTCCCTGGTGATAACATAGGACTTGTAGAGATTACTGTTAGTAAACCATTCTCATTATCTATTGAAGTTCCATCGCTACTAAATTTAGTCCTATTATAGAAGAAATCCCAAATGTTGTGACTGTATTGACTCTGATACTCTTCTGGAGCTGCAGGCTTGTAATCATCAAAGAAAAACGGTATTGAAAGATCAAACATAAAATCATACACATATTCATCTCCATCCTTGAATGTATCATCATAGATCATGTGTACGTAAGTTGGAAATATCTCCGCCGGGATATGTATATCACTTGCTTCCGGGTCAACTTGAATAAACGCTATCGTGGAATTTATACCCTTTACATTTGTTATAGATTCATCCAGAGCATAAAGATCTTGTTCAACATCTACAAGGGTCTCATTGGAAATTGGAGTGTCTAATTCTAAGAATATTGACGCTCCTCCGCTCAAGAATTCGACAGATTCAAGCGTGTTGTATGAATAAGTGGATTGATAGATTGCAGCAAAGATATTCATGGTAAGAACAAGTGCAAAAATACCAAAAGTAAGTGTGCTCCTCATTGTTTTTGAAGTCATATACTTACTCGAGATTAGAGAAACACCTTTCTTTAATTTAGTTTTATACATTACGCCTCTAATGAAATTAGTAACAGTTTTTAGGTTAACTCCTACCCATATTATTGATCCTAGAGCTAAAACAACTGCTAATGTAGCTAAAATCTTGCTATTTTCAACTGCATCTTTTAGTTGTGGTAGGGAGAATATGAGCATTAATACTGCAGTTCCAATAAATGACAACCCAATCCCATTTCCCATAACTTTTTTAGAAATGATATATCCCAGCAAGAGACTTACACCTATAAGTAATCCAACTGATCCACCCATAAACATCCATTGTTCAACAGCTGAATCCCATCCAGATGGGGTAAACAAAGAATCATAAACAACCATTTGAGCTGCGAAAATAGCTATTCCTGACATTACAAACGCTAATCCTAAACCCATTGTGAAATTGCCTGACCTTTTTCTTGTTGCTTTCTTTATACCTCTGATAACTTCGATTACATCAACTCTAGCAGCGCGAATTGCTGGGAGAATACCTGCACCTACAGACAGTATCAATCCAAGGATGATTGAATATATTACCGCTCCTCCTGTTACAATAGGTTGTAATCCTATTGAGTTATCAAAGAATGTTTTGCCTATTCTGTTCACAAGAAAAATGGACATTACATACCCTCCACCTACACCAAGAAACGACCCAATAACACCTAATATAATTGATTCGACTAGAAATAATCTAACAATTTCTCTTCGTCTAGAACCGATAGCTCTTAAGATCCCAAGCTGCTGTATTCTATCTTCAACTTGAATTAGTTGAATATTTACAAGGAGCAAAATACCTGAAAAAATTATAAGAGCGCCAAAGAGGTTGAAAGCAATTAAAACACCAGATATTACTTCATCTGCAACATCCAAAAGTAATGCTCGAAATGCGATAATCAGCAAACCTGTATTTTCAGCATCCAGTAGTATCTTAAGTTCGTCTTCAATTTGCATTGCATATTCATTTTCGATGGGATTTTCCTTATGATTTGAACTTAGAGCAATGTTTATTTCTGTACATTCATTTTGAGCAAAACCAATTAGTGATCTAATATTGCCTATACTTGTCCAGATTGCCCATCCACCATAGTCTTTCCCTTTCCCTTCATTACCAACAAAACCAGCAACTTTCAAATCATGTGTGATATAATTAAATTTGAATCCATCAAATTCACCAATCCGGATTTTTATATCAGACCCTACAGTTATATTAAGTTCATCTTTTAGACTGTATCCAACAAGAACATGAGACTCATTTTCGAAAATATTCATTAATTGAAGTCTATTAATTTCTGTTCCATCTTCATCATAAAACTTTCCGAATACAGGATCTTCGTTTAGCTCAATACCCGTAAAACTCACACCTTTCTCTAAAATACCCGATTCAAGATTATAGGCCGCTACATCTTGCGTGACACGTACGTTTATCGCTGCATAATCTATCGTCGAATTATCAATTTGTTCAATAATCGACTCATAATCTGTTATTGGGAATCCTAATCCGCTGATTATTATATCGTTTTCACCTATAGCCTCAACAAAGAAATCGATAGCTGTTGTAGAAAAGCTTGTAATTGTTATTTGTACTCCCACCATTAAGGAGACACCTAGAGCGATAGCTACTAAGGTCCCTACATTTTTTCCTATTCTTCTTTTGAACGTTTTCTGTAATAAAGTGTTGATGTAGCTCATGTTGATACCTGTCATTCTTTTTCTTGTTTATATACACTGATACCTGTCATTCTTTTTCTTGTTTATATACACTGACACCTATAATTCAGATATATAAACAGTGGTTTTCGTATATTTATTATTTACATAATCTCTTTATTTCTTCTAAAACTAAATATTCTTAAAATATCTGATGAAATAGTTTGTATGGCAGATGTTTACAATGTTCAGTCTCCTTTTGTTGGAGAAAAAGTCATACTACGAGCAATTGAAATAACTGATTTAGAAGAAATAATGAAATATTTCAACACCTATGAGACCCGCTTGGGGCTAGGAAATATTATCCCCTTTTCAAAAAAACAAGAAGAAGAATGGATTAAAAGAACAATTGAAAACTATAGTAAGGGTACTGAGTATAATTTCGTTATTGAACATAAAGAAACCAAGGAATTCTTAGGAACTTGTGGAATAGGAAGTTTTTCAGCAGCATCTAGGTCTGCTGAACTGGGTATTGGAATTCATAACCCAGATAATTTTGATAAGGGCTATGGAACAGATGCTATTATTTGCTTAATGAAATTTGGTTTTAGAGTTCAGAATCTTCATCGAATTGAACTTGGAGTATTTTCTTACAATGAAAGAGCATATCATGTTTATAAAAAACTAGGGTGGAAAGAAGTTGGAAGGAAAAGAGAAGCCTATTTCTTACAAGGAAAGTATTATGATTGCATAATAATGGATATGCTAGAACAGGAATTTGAAGAAAAATACAAAGAAGAATAAACATATCACAATTCTAGGAATTTTGTAACAAGTTCAATTGTATTTAGTATGTCGTCTACTTTTAGTAAACCAGCATTTGAATGAATATAACGGCATGGTACAGAAATAACTCCTGATGGAACACCTGATTTACTTATTGATATCACTCCTGCATCAGTGCCACCATAAATTGGTTTTTTAAATTGCCAACTAATTTCTAGTTCTTCTGCAGCTTTCTTTATCCTGTCAATTATTTTTTTAGGAACTATTAGAGATCTATCTGCAGCTGTTATTGCTGGTCCATCACCAATTTTAGTAACGATTTTCTGTGGAGGGACTCCAGGAACATCACTGGCAATAGTATTTTCAAGTGCTAGAGCTATGCTTGGTTCTAAAGAATAAGCACCTACTCTAGCTCCTCTTCCACCCACTTCTTCTTGAACTGCAAAATTAACCAAAATTGTATTCTTAATAGGTTCATCTTTTAGTTTCTCTAATGTGTGCAAGATGACATTACAAGCTGTTCTATCATCAAATGCTTTGCCTAGTAAAGTATCATTGTTGAGTTTTCTGCATTCCATATAAAAAGTACCAACTGATCCTATATCTAGACCTTTTTGTTTAACTTCATTATCTGAACTACATCCAATATCCACAAACATCTGGTTGATATCTGGTACTTTTTCTCTATCCTCAGGCTTAGTAATATGTGGTGGCGATGCTCCTACTATTCCAATTATCCTATCTTTACCCTCAATCTGGAACTGTATTAATGCTCCTAGCATCAATCTTTTATCGATCCCACCTAAAGTTTCAATGGTGATAAAGCCCTTATCATCTATATGACTTATCATGAAACCTACTTCATCGATATGAGCGTCTAGTAAGATTCTCAAACCGTTTGGGTCAGTACCTTCTTTAATAGCTAGAACATTTCCCAAAGGATCAATCCATGCCTTATCCACATTTAAATGTTCTAGTTTCATTAGCAAATATTCTGCTACTTCCTCTTCATGACCTGGAACACCAATTAAATTGCTTAATTCCATTTGTGTTTGAATTACGCTTTCTTTGTCAATATTCATTTCTATACCACTGAGTGTGAGTTATTCTAACTTTTAACATTTTTCCTCTTAATTCTTCTGTTTTCTCACAATTATTTTCTGAAAAGACGTAATGTTTATTTAACACAGAACTTCATTCACTTTGAGAAATATGAAAATCATTGTGTTTATACAGCAAATAGTAAGCACTCAAGTAAAATTGCAGGGTGTCGATTACTTTGATGCATCACGTGTAAGTGATGATGATTTAGTGATCAATCCAACAGGCAAAAATGCCATTGAAGGAGCCTTAAAACTCAAAGACAGTCAAGGAGCTGAGGTTACAGCTGTCTGTGTGAGAGGTATTAAACCAAACAAAGCTCTCAAAGAAGCAATTGCTATGGGTTGCTCAAATGCAATAGAAATAACTGATGAAGCTTTTTACACCGATGATCCCTATCTATTAGCCAAAATTTATGCTAAAGCATTAGAAAAAATTGGTGAGTATGATTTAATTTTACTTGGTGTTGATGAACAATCTACTAGCTCTTATGCTGCACCAGCCATGCTAGCTGAAATGTTGAATGTTCCTAGTGTTTTAACCGCTGAAGAAATGGAAATGATAGATTCAGGTTTTAGAGTAGGACATGTTCTAGAAGGTGGAAAGAAAATTGTTGAAGTCCCTCAAAAAGCATTAATAAGTTGCAGTGACAGTCAATACTTTATTCCTCGTTATACAACAATGAGAGGGATTCTTGCTGCAAAGAAAGCTGTGATACCTATTTGGTCTGCAGCGGATCTGGGATTGGAAACCAGTAAGGTTAATGTGGATGCCGCTTCCTTGAAACAAATATCACTTTCGAACATTGTTATTGAGAAAGAAACTTTCCTCATTAATGAAGGAGAACCTGAAGAGATGGTTGATAAACTTCTTGCAAAACTGAAAGAAGATGAAGTTAAATTAGGAGCGTGAAAAAATGAAGATATTAGTATTTATCCAAATTAGAGATGATAAAGTCGAAGAAAACACTCTTGGAATATTAAACAAGATTAAAACATCCATTCAAGGCGTTGAGATAATTGGAGCGCTTCTTGGAAAAGATTTGAAAGATAGATGGATTCAAGAGTTAGGATTACATGGTGTTCAACAAGTCGTAACCGCTACTGCTCCTGAATTGGAAGTATTTCTCAGTGCAACCTATACAAAAGCTATGATGAAAATTATCAATAATGTTAATCCAAGGTTTGTTGTTGCAGCTGGAACAGTTTATGGAGAAGACTTGATTCCCAGATTGGCAGTAAGAAGTAATACTTCATGTGCTCAGAGATTTGTTGATTTCACAGTTGAAGGAGACGGTTTACACTTCCACACTCCAGTTAGAGATGATCAAGCAATGAAAGTAACACAAGTTGTTGGCGATATAATTTTTGCAACATCTAGACCAGGAGCTTTCTTTGTAGATGAAAATCCCACAGGAACTGCCCCAAATGTCACAAACGTCTCTGTTACTTTTGATGATGCAGACAGATTAGTAAAGCACGTTGAGATAAAGAAAGCAGAAAGAACTGTAAATCTCAAAGATGCCAAAGTAATTGTAGCTGCAGGTCGTGGAGTTGCAGGTAAAGAAAACTTTCAGATTATCCGTGAATTAGCAGATTTACTCGGTGGTCAAATAGGAGCTACAAGAGCTTGCACTGATGTTCATTGGGTTGAAGAGACTTATGAAATCGGTCAAACTGGTCAATCAGTATCTCCTGATCTGTATATTGCTGCTGGAATTTCAGGTGCTCCTCAACACATGTCTGGAGTAAAGGCAAAAACACTAATTGTCATAAATAAAGATGAAGGTGCACCTATTATCAATTATGCAGATTATGCCATCATTGGTGACATGCATACTATCCTTCCAATCCTAAAAGAGAAATTGAAATAAATTCTCTTCTAACTTTTTTTTATCAATTTATCTTGAAAAATTTATCTCCACTAACATAATATAGTACTTAAGTAACAGTTCTATTATAATATCATCAGATGAAAAAAATATTTAAAAATGAGCAGAAGGATTGAGTTTTGTGAAGGGAATATTCCGCAGTGACAGAGTGAAAGAATTAGAAAACAATCGCACTCCAGTAAGATTTCTTCCTGGTGCAAAAATCATTCTCCATTTGATGGCCGAGGGTCGATCGACAATAGATCCAAATTACAACATTGAGCTTATAGAAAGGAATCCCAAATATCTGCTTCCCATAAAATCCATTGGAATCGAAACAAGCCACACATTTGATGGTTTTCTAACCTATACAACAGATTTAGAAGGGAATACACGATCTTATACTCATCTTTACCGTAAAGGAATAATTGAAGCTGTTGAAGGTAGTCTTATCAAAATTATTGTTTCAAAGAAAGAAATTCCTAGTGTTGCTTTTGAAGAGGAGATTCTGAAAGTTATTCCATATTATTTTGAAGTGTTTCGCAGGATTGGTGTTGAATCACCAATATTTATGTATCTCTCTTTTGCTCAAATTAAGGATTACACAATGAAATTAAACAAAGAAATTTTAGGTGTTCAACCTACTTTATATCCAGAGGAAATTCTGAAAGTAGGAGAAATTTTCATTGAGGATTTTAACAAAGTTGAAGACATCCCGAGACTTATGCAACCTGTTTTTGATGAGGTTTGGAATGCTTTTGGAATGTTTAAATCCTTCAATTATGATGAAGATGGGAACTGGGGTTATGGTCTCAATATGAAGGATTAATCCTTTTTTGCCAAGTCGATTTATTTATAAATCAATATTTTGTGCTAAAAGCATATGTCTGAAGAATATGATTTTGATGTAGCAATAGTTGGAGCAGGTCCTGCTGGATGTGCAGCTGCTCTAGTCCTTGCACAAGCTGGGATTGAGGTTGTTGTTTTAGAAAGAGGACAATATCCCGGAGCTAAAAATGTTAGTGGTGCTGCTATTTATGGTCCTGTATTGAACAACTTAGTCCCCAATTATTGGGAAGATAAGGAATCTTTTGAGAGACACCTTACAACAAAGAAAATTACGATGATGTCTGAAGCACGATCGATGACAATAGACGTTGACTTACGTGATTTCAATCAAACACCATACAATGGTATAACTGTACTAAGACCTAAATTTGATCGATGGTTATCAGAAAAGGCTGAAGCAGCTGGAGCAATGATTCTTCCTGACACTATGGTTGAGGATTTTGTCTGGAAAGACAAACAGATTGTAGGAGTCAAATCTGGAGAAGAAGAATTACGAGCAAAATTAGTCATAATCGCTGAAGGAACAAATCGCATTTTAACTGAAAAGGCTAAATTAGCTAAACATCCTCATGCTCATCATTATGCAGTTGCTATGAAAGAAACATATGAACTTCCAAAAAAGCAAATTGAGGAAAGGTTCCATGTTACAGGGACTGAAGGAATAAGTAATGAGATTTTAGGCCATTCTCGTGGCATTCCTGGTGGTGGTTTCTTTTATACAAATGAGAATACTCTTTCTTTTGGTTTAATACTTAATGCCAAATCATTAGCAGAGAAGAAATTAAAAGCAACAGAAGTTTTTGAAGATTTCAAAAATCACTCATATATCAGAAAATTGCTCAAAGATGCAAAAATGATAGAATATTCTGCTCATATGATTCCTAAAGGTGGTTTCAAAAACCTCTCCAAACTCTATGGCAATGGAGTGATAGTCGTTGGTGATGCAGCTGGAATGGCACTCAATGCTGGTCTCTACATGGAAGGTATGAATTTTGCTTTAGAATCCGGAAGAATTGCTGGAGAGGCGGCAAAGAAGATTCTTGAATCCAACAACTACACAAAGAAATCTACAAAGATTTACAAGAATGAACTCAAGAAAAGCTTTGCTTACCAAGATCTTAAAACATTCAAAAGAGCAGCTAAATTCCTCGAAAATGAAAGAATTTTCGCACATTATCCTGAACTAATCAATGGTCTTTTCTACCGGTTATTGAAAAATAACGGAAAACCAAGAGAAAAGATTACCAGAGCTGCAATCAAGCACATAATAACACGAACTAAGATTCTAAAAGCAATTAAAGATGTTATAGGAGGATTGACTTCATTATGAGCGATGCAAAGAAGGTCATGACAATTGACGAAAAACTTGATCTAACCAAAATCACAACAGACCATAATTATGAACACATTACTATTAATCCAGCAATATGCAAAGCAAAGTGTACAACACACGATTGTGTTTATGGTTGCCCAGCAGATTGCTATAAGTTTACAGAAGGGGAAGATGCAGAAGGACCAGTATCGTACGATTCTGTTGCATGTCTTGAATGTGGAGTGTGTCGCGTTGTATGCCCCCATGGAAGTGTTGATTGGCACAACCCGAAAGGTGGATTTGGAGTAGAATTCAAGCACAGCTGATTTTCTCTTCTTTATTTTTTACTTTTATATTTTTCATATTTAAATAATCAAATCCCGTTTTTTATTCTAAGATTAATCTTGTGATTTTTAATGCAGATAGAGAAAATTATTGCAAAAACATTAATTCATAATACTGCACATAAAACACAGTATCATCTCAATCCCTATCAGGGATGTTATCACGATTGCAAATATTGTAACGGAAAAGCAAAACGATTCTACTTCCATGATGAATTCAGCAATAATATTAAGGTTAAAGTTAATGCTCCTGAGTTATTAGAACAATATTTACGAGATAGAGGATTTTACCCAGTTAACAGAAAACGCAAAGATACTTTGGTTGATTTTATTCCATCTATCAGTGAATCTGCAAAACAGAATCTCCCAAATAAATTTATTCTCTTCATCGGAGGAGGAATCTGTGATGTATATCAACCAGCAGAAGAAGTTCTATCAGTCACTAGAAAATTACTCCAAATTGCTTATGATTATAGTTTTCCCATTAGATCCCTTACAAAGAACACTCTTGTTCTTCGCGATATAGACCTTCTTAAAAAAATACATAAACAGTCTTTTGCTCGAATTTCACTTACTATAACATTATCAGACCAAGAAGAACAACTGATTTTTGAGCCAAGAGCAAGTACTACCGAGGAAAGATTCTCGTCAGTTCAAAAACTAAGAGAAGAGGGTTTACCTGCAGGAGTGTATATGACACCTCTTCTTCCATTCATCGGTGATACAAGTAAGAATATCGAAGATTTGTTCAAGAGATGTCAAGAAACAAACGCTGAGTTCGTAGTAACAGGTGGATTATCTCTACGCCCAGGGAAACACAAGGATGAGATTTTTTCTGTCATAAAGGAGTACTATCCTGAACTACTAGAGAAATATAAGAAATTGTATCTAAATGATAATCCAAATGGGATGCCAGATACTTTTTACTCACATAAACTGAATCTTGTGGATCCAATAAAAACAGGATACGAAATGAGCAAGAAATATCAAATTCCTTTCTTTGAACCACGTTATATTCCAGAAGATATGTTGCATTTTAACCGACGTGTTTCAACAGTATTATCCCGAATTGCCTTCTTAAAATCAAAAATATTGCAGAACACATTATTTGAAGCAATGCGTATCCAGCAAGATAGTATTCTTCTTGAAACGCTCAAGAGAGACCTGAAACGGATGAACTCTAAGGAAGTGAGAAATTTACCTTTCCACAATGAATCACTTCCATATATTCTTGAAATGTTAGAAAGAAACCAATGTCAGTTTCTAATAAATCATAAAGAATGGGACAATTTGTTCTATAAAGGAGCTTGATTCTTACTTCTGAGATATGTGTTGGACTTAGTTAATGCGATAACTTTTAAAAAACTATAGTGTATTTGTATTTGAGCTCAATGAGTGAATTTGAAAGATTGAAAGATATCATCCCTAAAACTATAGTTGGTTCAGTTAAATACTCTAAGTTTGAAGACATTCCTGATGATCATTTACTAAAAAACCGTGAAGCTCTTTTACCGGTTCTTAAACGAACTTCTGTATCAGGTTCAAATGCGTGTTTATTCTACCTATATAATGAACAAATGGTTGATTTTCTAAACTTATTACATGGTGAAATTCCTAACTTTCAGATTATGGTCATTATTAGATTTGAAGAGATAAATGGTCTACTAACTTTATTTCACAAATTGAAGTTTAAACCGTTTATAATATTCTTCGACCATTCTATTGTCGATCAAAGAGATAATGACATTGTTACTAAATTTATCAATTCTGTTGGTAAGTATGGAATTAACATAGGGATTTATAGTTTGGAACCCATTGGTACAGTTTCATTCTTTATTACATCAAATCCTAAACTTAACATCTTCATGTTTCCTTTCAATATGCTTGGATTAGGTTTACAAAATCGTAGTCTTATGGAAATGATTGTTAATTCTTCAGAATACTTGTATATAGCTACAAAACCATTAGCTGAAGATAAATTAAAACCTCGTCAAGCTTTTGATTATATTACTACTCACAGGATACATGGTGCTGTTCTAGAATTAGATTCGGTAGAAAAGGTTTTAGATGCCATTAAGTTTTCAAAGTATTTCTTCGAAACACATGACTTTCTACAGATTGCACTGGAATTTGAAGATCATTCTGAAATATGTGAAAACTGTGGAATTGGAATGACAAGATATTTCCCTCCACAAGGTGGGAGCTGGTGGTATTGTCCCCAGTGTGAGGCTAAAAAAGAATCACCATGAAATATAAGAGATCTTGAAAATGAGTGAAAAGAAGCGCTGTAAGTTTTGTTCAAGACAGATTCCCTTATCGAGCATTTTTTGTCCATATTGTGGTAATAGTATTGTAAAGAAGCAAAAGGTGAAAAAAGATATAGATACTTTTTCAGAGAAACTCACTACCGGATTGCAGAAGTCATTTAAAGCTATTAAAAAACAAGTATCTATTTTTCTAGAAAAAGCGGAAGAAAAAGTAGAAAAATCTGAATCGATTTCTTTTGTAAATAAAGAGAAAATACTTAACGTTCTTCATCAAGTTCAACAGAAGGATCCAAAAGAAACAAACAAGGAAGAAGTGAGAGAATTATCCAGTTGGGCTAGGAAAGTAGAAGAAGCTATTTCTGGAGAGAAATGTATTATTTGTTTGCAAAAATTCGATTTTAAGGATAAAGAAAAACTTGGTGTAATTCTTTGTCCAAACTGCAATTACGCAGGACATCCAAAACACTTTGAGGATTGGTTAAAAGAAAAAGAAACGTGTCCTTTATGCAGATCTGAACTAAAAAGGAGTAGTTTGGTCAGAGGTACACTTACCTACAAAGGGGAAGAACTTGTTTTTACAAGCACTTAAATCTAAATACCAAGACTCTTCTGATTTACTTTTTCTCTATAAGCATTAAACTCTTCTTGGTATTGTCTGGCTTTCGCTGAAGGATCATCCGAGTATAAAATTGCTCCACCAACACTAACTAGTGCTTTATCTCCAAAATGCAATATTGTATGTTTTGCGTTTTCTTTTTGTGGTCCAAGTATTGGAACCAGACCAATTGCATTATTTCCAATGGATTGTTTAATTTGGGCGATATCTATTAATTGAATATGACTCCCAGCTCCTATCATACAACCATCTGATTTAGCGACTTTACATATTTCTGCAACATGTAAAAAGAAGGGATTTTCGTAGATATTAAGTAATTTTTGAATTATAGCTTGAGGATTACTCATCAGAGTTACAACAATTATTCCTAGTTTTTTCTCATGTGCCATTCTTGTAGCCTCCTCTATATTCCCACCATAAGGATTGAAAGTAAAAGCATCGAAACCTTCCTCTTTTATCCAAAAAATAGCAGAAGAGTTTGAGGAACTGATATCTGCAAGTTTGTGATCAACTATTGAGAGCATGCCCTGTTGATGTATCAGAATATTCAGTTGTCTTAACTCATCAGCTGTAAGGCCTATTAAGTACTGTCTATTCATTTTAATTACACTTGTAAAAGGAGCAACATCAGCAATTATTCTTTTCATAAATTCGAGTCTATCATCATTGGGAATTACTTGTCTCATTCGCTGAATTGGCATTGCAGGATCTAAACCAACGCACAAAATACTGTTTTTTTTCTTAACAACTTCTGTATATTTGTCCACGAAACTGGGAAGAATTGTACTCATAATGGTAGATTAGCTTTTTCATATTTAATCCTTGTTTTAGATTTCACTAAAATCATCTTGTTAGAATCGTTTTACATTATTTTGCAAATTTTCACTAGTCCATCAAATCTTTTATAACTTAGTTGTTCTTTACTCTTTTCGGAAAAAGGTACTGAAATGATACAAAAACACCTATTTTCAACAAGAACCATTTCCAAGGATTTTATTGAACAGATTTTTTCTCTTGCTTCCAAAATAGAATCAAACCCTGAATTGTTTTCAGATAAGTGTAAAGGAAAAATCTTAGCAACATTATTCTTTGAACCTAGTACAAGAACCAGACTTTCTTTTGAGAGTGCAATGTTACGATTAGGGGGGCAAATTTTAGGTTTTACCAGTGCTAAAGAAAGTAGCGCTGTCAAGGGTGAGAGTATAGCTGATACTTTGCGAATGATCAATTATTATTCTCACATTGCTGTTATTAGACATTATATTGAAGGTGTGGGAGAGATAGCAAAGAACTTTGCTTCAATTCCAGTGATATCCGGAGGAACTGGTTCGCAAGAGCATCCAACTCAGGCTTTACTTGACCTTTACTCTATTAAGAAGGAGTTTAAGGAAATTGATAATTTGAATATTGGTGTAATGGGAGATTTACTCTATGGAAGAACCATTCCTTCACTTTTGTTCGCTTTAACAAAGTACAATAATATTAATCTTCATCTGATAGCCCCTCCAGCACTTAGACTAAGAAAAAATGTAGCTTTGAGATTAAAGGAAAATGGATTCAGATACAACACTGAAGAGAATCTCAAAGATATCATCACTGAACTTGATGTTCTTTACATGACTCGTATTCAAAAAGAACGATTTCCTGATCCTGTTGATTATGAAAGGCTTAAAGGAGTTTATCAAATATCTACAGAAGACATTAAAAACGCTAAAGATCGATTTATCATTTTACATCCTCTTCCTCGAGTGGATGAGATCGATTATGCTATTGACAAAACCAAACATTCCAGATACTTTGAGCAAGCTCTTAATGGTGTTTGGATAAGAATGGCCTTAATTCTAATATATTTGGGACTTGATTAACATGAGTGAAAGTAATGATAAGTTAATAGTTACAAAAATCCAAGATGGCACAGTAATAGATAGAATCCCCCCAGGTAAAGCTCTAAAAATTCTCGAAATTCTTGGAATAGATTCTAACTACCCTTATACTGTAGCATTAGCTATGAGGGTTGCATCTAGAAAAATGAAACTTAAAGATGTTGTAAAAATAAGAGGAAGAGCTCTTACTCCTCAAGATACACAGAAACTATCTTTCATTGCCCCAACTGCAACTGTAAATATTATTGTAGATTATAAAGTTCAAGAGAAACAAAATCTAAAGATTCCTGACCATGTTGAAGATTTCGTTGACTGTATTAATCCAAACTGCGTATCTAATTCTCATGAACCTATTGTGTCTTCATTTGATGTTGTTTCGAAGGATCCACTTATCTTAAGATGCGTATATTGTGATCGATTACTTGAACAGAAATACCTTAATCGTGAACTATGATTTAGATGTCATTAAAAGCAGCTACAAGAGAACACCTATATCATTCCTATAGTAAAGATCTCCTTTTATTTTTGTTATATTATCATTAATTTTTTGTTTTGCTTCTTCTAGATTGGAACCAGTTTCAATTATTGCTATAGCTCTACTTTTTGTTGTTTTGATTTCTTTTTTTTCTCTATATACTGAAGCATAGTATAAATCAGCATTTATGTCAGTATCTACTTTGATCGTTCTATTCTCTTTTGGATTTGTAGGATATCCATCTGGAACAAGGTATGTACAAACAGTTGCTTGATTAGAAAACTCAGTTCTGCCAAGAGTTCCATCAATTATTTGGTGAGCGATAGAATTGAAATCTGTTTTGAGAAGCTTTAGAACATTTATAGCTTCAGGATCTCCAAATCTTACATTGAATTCAATCACATGAATTTTTCCATTTGTCTTCATGAATTGACCATACAATATTCCCTTATAGTCAGTACCAGTTTCCTTTTTCAGTGCATTAACTGTTTTCCCTAAAATTTCTATAGAAGATTGGATGTCTTTCTTTGACAAGAACGGTAAATCATGAGAAGGTAAACTATATGATCCCATGCTTCCAGTATTTGGTCCTTTTTCTTCATCGTAAGCTCTTTTGTAGTCTCTAACCAATGGCATAGGAGTTATTGAATTCCCATCAGTAAAAACTTGTAAAGAAAACTCTTTTCCTTTGATTTTCTCTTCAACGAGAAATTCCGTATTTTGAGTTAGTAATTGTTTTGCATAATCTCTAGCACCCTTAAAGCAAGTGAAATGATCACCATGAACTCTCACACCTTTTCCTCCCGTTAAACCATCTGGTTTTATAACAATTTCCAAGCCAAATTCGTGAATAGCGTCTTCAAGATCATCAATTGATCTACAGATTGTATATGGGATATTTCCGGGTATATCATATGCATCAAGTAAATATCTAGTAAAAATCTTGCTTGACTCTATTTTTGCTACTTCCTTTCTTGGACCACAAGTTGGAATTTTTAGTTTAAATTGTTAAATTTTTAAAA
>JAUWPI010000130.1 GCA_030611665.1 Candidatus Heimdallarchaeota archaeon
ATATCAAAGATTTTCAATGAACGAGTATAATCAATAATCTTCTCTTTATCAAAAGTGATCAAAGGTTTCAAAACTCTGTATTCTGCTGCTTGTTCAATTACAGAAATATTTGCTAAAGTTTGACTTGAAACTTGACCAAGACTCTCGCCAGTTCCAATATAACTTGCATTTTTAATTTTAGCAAGTTCTCCCGCCAATCTCAACATAAAACGTTTCATCAGTACGAAATAATACGAGTGTTTACATCTATCAACAAAAGTTTGAAGAATGTCAGCAATATCAATCACATACATTTTTTCCCATCCAAAAATCCTTGATATTTCCATGCTCTTAGCTATTGAATCTTCACCAGCAAAGTCAACATTAGAGAGGTGTAAAGGAATAATTTGGTAATTTTGTTCTTGTAGAAGATGACCCGCTACACTACTATCAAAACCACCACTCAACAATAAGATTACTTTGCGGTTTAGCATTAAGTTATCTGAATTTCAACCTTTTAGAATGTTTAGATAAGGAAAAAATTCTTTAAGTAACCTTTCTTCTTCAAATTATGGAAATTCACAATTTCTCTATCGATATGTATGTAGAGGTCTTCAAATTATGGGAGATGACAGGTCTCTCTTTAGGTGGATCTGATACTAAAGAACAAGTGGCAAAAGTGTTAGAGTATAATCCAGAATTATTCATGGTAGGGAAAGTTAAAGGCAAAATCATTGTGGTTGTATTGGGAGCTTTCGATGGGAGAAGGGGATATGTACATCATCTATCCGTTGATCCTGAGTTTCAAAAGAAAGGATATGGAAAAGAGATGATGGAGGAACTACACAAAAGGTTTCTGACAAAGGGTGTTGTTAAAGCTCATCTATTTGTTGAAATTGAAAATAAAGGAGTGATTGAGTTTTACAAAAAAATGGGCTGGTATGTAAGAGATGACCTCGAAATGATGAGTTATAATCTTGATAAAAATTACCCGGATAAATGCTAGCTTAGAATCAACAGAGAAATAAAGAATACGAAAGAAAAATGAGATAAATCTCATACAGGGGATATTTCTATGTTAAGCTTGTCTAAAAGATTCACCATTTCTTTAACATCGTCAACTATTTTTATTCTCATGGAACTCTTAAACATGCTAGAATTCAACTCGGATGCCACTTTGGAGATTTCTCTTCTTCTCCACACATCCATTGAAGGATTATACAATAGTATGTGCATCTCATTTTTGTGCAAATCACAAAGAAGGTATGTATCAGCATATTCTAATCTTTTCCCAATCATTTCTTTCAAAGAATTATCTTGATTAACCCCATAGATTCTGGGGATTTTTCCTGAGAACATGTCAACCATTTTTAAGAAGACTTGTTTAATGGATGAAGGATTAATATTTGCTTCTGTGCCAAGGCTTCTAGCTATTAGTGTGAAATAAGGTATAATGAGACCATAACTATCTAATACTTCTCGTACAGCAGACCCTTCAAATAAGAAATATGCAACACATAATCTGTACCCTGCTTCTTCTATTCTCACATCAGTAGATGAGGTTATTTCAGTTTCAAAAGGAATAGCAATGGCTTTCAAAGTTTCATTGCCTGGAACAGGTATTGGTCCAAGCATTTTTGGCCTTTGACTTCCATCTAACCTACCGATTGAGGGTTTGTTCATTTCAACAAGTGTCATACCTGTCATAACTAATGTTAATGCTGTATTTTCATCTAATATAGAATTGTTGAACAATATTTCTGGTCCATAATCTTTGAATATGCTAAACACCAATGTTGGTTCTTTGGAAATATTTGGATTTATCATTTATTTTTCTCCTTTTAATCATCCTTTATTGGTTCTTGATCTAAAGCAATCGCGATTTCAGGGATTTTACTTAAGATTTCGTATTTAACTTGCCTTGGCATTTCTTTAGTCGGATCTCTATTCCGCTCTTCAATAAATGCTTGAAGGATTTCCTCGGCAAGAGATTGTGCTTTAGACTCACTATCATCTCTACCAACGAATAATACTATACTCCATCCACTTACTTTTCGAATAATCATTTTCATAGCGCCTAGTTTTACAACATCCATCACAGATTCGCTTTCAAAGATAGTTGTAGCCATAATATTTAGCGCACTGATTAGCCCCCCTAGCAATGTACTATCATGTTCCCCGATAGAAGAATCAAAAGTATAATCAAATGCTGGTACACCGCCTTCTTGAAGAATAATAACTCTCCTTGGAGTTACGTCTTCACGTAACGGTGTCCTCCCTGTCATTCTTGAAATTATCCAATCAAAAGCGGTATAGAAAGTCTCTCCTGTTTTAGCACTGACTGGATAAATTGAAACAGAACGATTGATATCGTCCATAATTATTTGAAATGATGGGTCTTGTAGTAAATCTGGAAAAGGAACAGCATCTGGTTTATCTATTTTGTTAGCTAAGAAAAGAATTGAAGTCTTTTGAGGAATTTTATCAAATAAGCTAAAAATATATTCAAACGAGGATTCAATATGTCGAAGTGACTGAGAATCTATCACGAATACTACTCCATCTATCTCACCAAGAATATCTTGAAAATACGGACTTTCTCGAGTAGTTTCTTCACTAGCTTCAATAACTGAAAGAATGGTTGTACCATACTTGACATTAACGAAACAAGTAGATTGTGCAGGTTGTCCCTCTGTAATAGTTCCAAACAAAAGACGATTAAGAACAGTTGACTTTCCTGAACCTTCTAGCCCAAGAATAACAATTTGAGGGATTTTTCTACCCTTCTCAGACATCTTCTTATCTCGTATAAACGAGAGATAATTACTCATTTATCGAGTTCCTCCTTCTACTTCAAGAGGGAACTTACTTTCGAAGACTTCTCCTAAGTTTCTATTTACTTCTGCAGGATTCCTACTGAAGTTTTCTAAAATTCGAAGTTGTATCTGTTGAGCTCTTGTTACTGGATCGATAGGATCAATCATTACTGAAAGACAATACGCTCCACGTTTAACATGACTAACGTGTTTCTTGAATAAATTCTCTAGCTTTATTGATTGAATGCTTTCCTTAGCTTCAACTGCAAACATTTTAGTTAATTCTTTTAATTTCTTAAAATCATTTGCTACAGTAGCTTGTTCATTAGGGTTACCAAAGATGGCTTCAGATATGATGTTACCCGAGATATCTGTCAAAACAGCAGCTCCTATTTTCACTTTCCACTGGGCTGCACCACATAGTACATCGACTACCCAATCCCAAGCTTCATAGACTCCTTGACCTGTTAAAGCTGAAACTTTCTTAATATTGAAAGGTCTGAGATTTCTTAGAAATTTATCTAATTCGAAGTGTTCATTAATTTCAGATAATTCTTTTGATTTGGATAAATCACTTTTGTTTGCTAAGAATAATACAGGTGCATTCTGTTTTGCAAAGTTAATATAATGCCAGAATGTTTGTTTAGATTCGTCAAACCTGACATGATCAGCTGAATCTACTAAATATATTACAGCGTCTGCACGCTCAATAAATTTTTTCCATAAACTCAATCTGAAAGGTTGATGACCTCCCAAATCAAAGCAAGTAAAGTTTAAATCTCGATATTGATAGTTTTCTAGATTGACCCCATAAGTTGGACGAACAACTATGTCTTCTTGTTTTAATAATTTTTTAACTAACGAGGTTTTTCCAGCTCTCTCGAGCCCTAATAATGCTACACTGAATTTGTTTCTTCCAACCATTGATTCTTGTTGAGTAGTTACTTTTGTCCGAGTTTTCTTTTCTTGTTTTTCTCGTTTAGCTTTTTCTTCCATTATACGTTTTCGAAATTCA
The DNA here is from genome assembly GCA_030611665.1 of Candidatus Heimdallarchaeota archaeon. GTDB lineage: Archaea > Asgardarchaeota > Heimdallarchaeia > Heimdallarchaeales > Heimdallarchaeaceae > UBA460. The sequence goes on from JAUWPI010000130.1 coordinate 3,811, forward strand.
TAGAAAGACATGTTTTCACCTATCTTGTTGTCAGTAACGGAGCTTGGACCTACTATCAGTTCAACTAAATATTATTCTTAATTATTTTAATGTTTTCGCTACTTGTAATATCTTTTTTAACATTGTTCGTATCGTATTTAAGTCATTCCGAACTATCAATAGGAGGAGAACGCAAGCTAGCTTGGAATCCATCTTAAAACAAATAGAATGATGATTAGAACACCCAGGATAATACAGACAATTGCGAAATTATATTTGCGTGCAATAAAGATGAATAATTCAATAGTGAGATAGCCAATGATAGCAGTCACCAAAATGGCTATAATAATCATCCACCAATCAGCAGGGAATATACTTTTTTGCTTAATTAGCTTAACTATGAGATTAAGGATAAAACCTCCAAGTACAGCTGGGATACTCATAATAAAACTCCCTTTAATAGCATCTTCTTTATTCACTGAAAAGAATAACAGGCCACTCATTGTGACACCTGATCTACTAATACCAGGAATGATTGAGAATCCTTGGAGGAGACCAATAAATGTCATTTCTTTTTTCGAGAGATCTTCTATTTTCTTTCCCAATTTCTGCTGTTTTTTTGCATAGAAGAGCAATCCAGCTGTCACAAGAAGTGATACTCCTACAATAAGCATAACATACTCACCTATAGATGGTTCTAGTACCAAATAGTAAACTAAAAGAAAACATGGCACGCCAATGATTATTGTTCCAATTGTGCTTAGAACTAAAAACCATCTCCATTTTACAGTAACTGGATCCCTAACATTTGGATTAACATAGAGATAAATTTCTTTTCGATATTTTACAGATACAGCAATAAGAGTCCCTAAATGAAGCCACAAAGCAAGATCTAAGGCATTACTAGAATCAACACCTAGTAAAGTTGAAACAGTTATTATTTGACCTTCAGAACTTACAGGTAACCATTCAAGAATGCCTTGAAGAAAAGCAAGTAGTAGAAGTATCCAGAAAAGCATCTCGAGAATAGAAGGAAAAAATGGTTATAAAAATCTATTCTTGACTAATTCTCCAGCGAATATATTCTTCTAGTTTTTCTCCAACGGGAACGATGTTCTCATTTTCCGCGATGGAAGCATCAAAATTTTTTATTTTTAATGTTAGAATCCAACCTTCTCCATAGGGGTCTGTATTTAGGAGATTCGGTTCATCTTTTAGTTTTTCATTCTTTTCTAAAATCACTCCATCAAAAGGAGATTTCAATTGCCCAATCCATTTTCCACTTTCATATGTCCCTATCACTTGATTTTTTTTTACTCGTTTCTGTAATTTCATTGTACGAACATATTCAATGTCTCCTGCTTTTTTTGATACATAATCATCAACACCTAAAATAACTTCAGTATCAGATATTTTTTTTATCCAAAGATGACCGGGGTCACCTGTTACATATAGCAGATTATCGGGAAAGATATATTGTTCTATATTTATCATAATAACTCACTTGCCATTCTAATAACGAATTTTAATTTCAATAAGGGGAAAAATCTCATCTTAGGAGAGCATACTTTCCCAGGATTGCTAATATTTTTTGGATCAATTTTTTTCTTGAAATTCTTGTAATGTTTGTACATCTCTTTTCCATAGATTTGTGAGTAGTAGCCAGCAAACCACAAACCTGTCGAATAAGGAAATCCACCAATTTTTTTACTCTTCAAAATGTGTTTATTGATTTTTAGCATTAAGAGAGTTTTCTTGAAATCACTGATTGGTTCTTTTATTGGTAGATAGAGAAGTAACGAATAATGAGTATTGGAAATCAGTTCCCCTTCAGCTCTTAATGAACCTTCGAAAAGACCAGTTAATTTTCTAAGATATTTTGCGCTGGTTTCAATTGGTAGGATCACTTCAGAGATTAGGAAATCAGGATACTCCTTTAATAATGCGAATGTTTTGAAACGGAAATCCCAAATATCCGTTATGTATCTTTTGTCAAGAATTTGCCCACCTGCCTTTCTTATTGTATTATTGAAATTGACACTAAAGGCTAGTTCTTCTTCATCATAGCTAATCTCTTTTGAGATTATTGCAACATAACTACGAGGGAGATTATATCCAAAAGAATCATTAAAAGCTGAAACTTGAGAAGGATTAAGAAACCAAACTGAAAACGGATCAACTTCTTGTAATTCTTTCAATCCTTTCATTAATTCCACAGGAGAATCGAAAGTACAACCAAATTGTTTCAGAGGAATATCGAATTTGATTTTTAGTTTTATCTCAGTTATTATACCTAAAGTTCCATTTGATCCAAAGAATAAGGAAATATTCTCTTTTTCATAAAAGGAATGTATTTCGCCATTTGGAAGAACAACTTGAATTTCTACAATTTGATCAACAACACTCCCATATTTTATACTACCAATACCATGACCACCATGAGATATCCAACCTCCAACAGTGGCAGAATAGTAGCTGGATGGATAAGAGCAGAGAGAGAATCCTTGTAACTTCAATTTTTTCTGTAATTCTGAGAAGATGATTGATGGAGAGGTTGTAACAGTTTGGTCAATTGGTTCAATAAGAAGTTCTCTGTCTAATCCCTTGCAGTCTATGACTAATCCTTTGTTGTATGGAATACTACCTCCAAAACCTGTTGTTCCGCCACTTCTAGGTATAATAGGCGTTCTTGTTTCAGTGGCTAAATTGTAAATTCGTTGAATATCTTCAGCGTTTCTGGGTAAAATAATGCCATCAGGTGTACTATTGAAGAGCAACTTAGTGAGATTAGGGAGTTTTGACATATCTCTAGAATAAATTTGCAATGCACTGAAATCTTCCTTCATTTGTTTTCCTAGATACCTAACAAATTTTGTTCTAGTTTTTTTCTTCATTCTCGTCATTCTCCTATTGCTCTTTTGATTAGTTCAGCAATATCAATTACTTCTACGTCAAGACCTTTCTTTTTCACACCTTGCTGTATCGTATCTAGACAAGTAGGACAACCATTTACTACAATCTCTGCTTCTGAATATTCAATTTCCTCGATTAATCGTGAGTTTACCTGACGGACTAAATCCGCATCATTTAATTTGAGCAAACCTCCTCCTCCGCAGCATAGAGCTTCTTCACGGTTTGATGGGAGATCCTCATATCTTACACCTGGTATCATTTCAATTATTTCTCTTGGAGGCTCTATTAACCCACAATGTCTGACTAGTTCACAAGGGTCTTTGAAGGTTATTTTTTCTTTAATCGTTTTCTTATATTTCAGTTTTTTCTGTTCTAATAATTCCGCGACAAGTTCAGAGATATGTAATACTTCTAAGTCCCATTTGTCACCCAGAATACGGGGGTAAACAATTTTGAAAGCTCTATAACAACCTGCACAAGCAGTCACTATACGCTTAACACCTAGTTTTTTGAATTGATCAAGATTATGTTTAGCAAAGGATTTTCCAACAGAGTATCCTCCAGCTAAAAACACAGGGGAACCACAACACCATTCTTCGTCTCCTAGTATTGTAAAATCAACTCTAGCTTTTCTTAATATTTTTACTACACTAGCTGCAACACCTTCCATCTTTCCTGAGTATGAAGCTTGACAACCAACAAAATAAGCTAATGAAGCTTTTCTCTGGGTTCTTTTTGTCATGACCATGTTGGATAAATCAGCCCAAGAAACTCTCTCATCTTTAGGAAGACCAAAGATATTTTGGGTGTTTTTTACTTTGTTATATAGTGAAAGCAGAGCAGGATTCCATCTACCTCTTTTGAAAGATTCTTGTCTTACTTGTTCCCAAATTTTTAGCAATGGAATGTCTGCAATGCAGATATTTTCACATGCTTTACACATTGTACAAGCAAAAATCGAATCAAAAAGAGATTTAGAAATGTCACCCTTAAGTTCCTCTTTTGTGGTATCTTCAAAATACATTTTGATTTGGTCTAGAATACCACGAGGATGGTAAGTTTCCCATTTTAACTCTCTGAATGTTGGACATATACCGCAGTAACCGCAATAAACACATTGTTGTACTGCATCTAGAATATCAACTTGCCATTCATTTGAAGAACTCATAAACAATAAAAAAACTATTTTATTCCTTTAATGCTTTGTGGTTATGTTCGCAAATATTATCAAGGCTTGTATCTATTAAAAACAAAAAAGTGAGGTTTCTTCTTGATGATAGATGCAAAAACCAAATTTTTTCCGACAGTTGTAGCTAATCTTCCAGCCCTTACCAGTCCAATTTGATCTAGTTTCTCATCTTTTTCAATAAGCTGAACTACGTAAGGGCTGTGTTCTAATCCCGGTCCTTTGATATAGATAGCAAAATCAGCACCAAATTTTAGACCAGGTCTAACTATGTATCCCTTTTTTCTGAGATGTTTGTATACTATCATTTTATTATTAAAATTGGAATACTTCTCTAAACACCTTTCATGAAAAGAACTTTTTGATAAAAGTACCCCCTTTTCATCAAAAATATCCAGTTTTTTCTTTTCTATTAAATAGAGACCTTCAAAAAACGATATTTCTGAGGGATCACGGAATTCGTCATCTAATTGAGGTTTCCTAACACCAATGGGTTTACCAAAAAAACCATTTTTGTAGAGAGCTTCACCTTGTTTTATGTCCCATACAACAATTCTATTTCCAAGGAATTGAGCTTTAAACTTCGGTGACATAGACAAATAAAACCGTTCTTGATTATTTAAATAGATAACGTTCGTTTAGTTTCATATAAAAACAATCTGAATTTAATCAATTACAACTTAAGATATAATTTTATACAAAAAAACACGGACGATCATACGGGCACTCCGTTGAAGATTACTTCTATACCTTTTCTCAGTACTCTAAGTATTTCTTCTTTTTGGATACCTAAATATGTTATTGCTTGTT
>JAUWPI010000139.1 GCA_030611665.1 Candidatus Heimdallarchaeota archaeon
TTTGTTTACCCTTAGATATTTTAGGTAAAATATACACAGCAGAGAAAATTTATCGCTCAGATAAAATAGATGCTACGATTACAGAGGTGTCAACAATTCTCCCATTCCACATCATTGAACAAGCTGAAACAGTTCAAACATATGTTAGGGGAATTATCAGTCGAAATGTATTCCACCCAAACAAGAAAGCTTTAGAAAAATTCAATCAGCATATCACCAATCCTGCCTCCTATCAAACTGAAGATGGATTCAAAATTATGAGCGCTCATCCCCTTTGGTACAATAAATTATTAGTTGAATCAGACAAAGTCTATCGTACTGGTAGTGGAAAACGAGCATACAGTACAGCTGGAATCGGTTCTTTATCCAATATGGTACACAAGATTAAACCTATTCTGTTCGCAACACCTAATAAAGAAAAAGATCAGTTGGATAGAATAACTGAAATTGTTAAACAATATAAAGAGATGGGAATGAAACTCCTGAATGCGTGGATACCTTCCTAATTGTTAGGAAATCTCCACTGTAGCTATCTTTTCTAGAACCTCTTTTTCTAACAATATAGAGTCTTTATCATATCCATAATATTCAAGCAACCTCTGAATATCTGTAATAGGTAATTGAATATTTTCTATTTGCTCTAAATCGGTATTAGAGAAAAATCGTTCTAAGATTGATTCATTTTCCTTATAAGTTCCACCAAATGCTATAAAAAGTAAAGTATTGGTTTGATTATTTATTCCAAAAGCTTTAACTGCTTTCTTTATTTGCCTGAAACCTGAAAGACGGATAAGTAATTCTGTTTCACTTCCTCTCGCGATATTTCTCCCGTTTTTGAACGCTTTTAGTGTGTGATATACAGCTGCTTGAAGATGTTTCGTGCTTACTATCCATGTTGGATCAATAACTTGGATAGAGATTGAATCATTTTGATTTTCTTTGATAAGTTCAAATAGATTATCTATCGATAATCTCGGTGATTTTCTACAAAATTTGTAGCTGTATGTTACATCACTGGGCTTATCCATTTTGACTTCTATAACTCCTTTGGACCACGAATCACTTCGAGTATCATCTTTTCAGTGTCTATTGGTTGAAAATCTGAAGTTGCTAGCTTAATTGCTGAAGTTAGTAATCCTTCTGAAGATGAATGGATTTCAAATAGAGTATCACCTACTTTGTATTTGTTTCCTCTTTTCACTTTAAGATGAACTCCAGCGGTTTTATCATTTGGAGCTCCTGCTTGTCTTGCAATAGTTGAAACTGCTGCACTTTCAACACCATAAACAACTCCGTCTTCTTTTGCATATATTCCATCAATGTAACTTGCAACGGGCAAATCATCCACCTTGATTTTCTCGTCTCCACCTTGAGCTCTAACTATCTCTTTAAATTTAGAGAGAGCTTTTCCACTCCTTAGAATTTTTTCCGCGTACTCAAAGCCATAACCTCTTTGACACCAGTTTTGAGCTTCTAAAATAATACCAGATAAAGACAATGATTTTCTCATAAGGTCATTACTTCCAGTCTGGTCTGTCAAAATTTGCAGAACATCTCTAGCTTCTAATGCAGGACCAATCATGCTTCCAATTGGTCTATCTCCTGGACTGATTATACAATCAAGCTTAATCTTAAGTGCATATCCTATTGTCGTGAATAATCCGCCCAATTCTTGGGCATTTTCTCTGTGGATAACTTTTGCCCCTTTCCCTGTTGGTAGGTCTATGAGAACATATTCTGATCCTGCTGCAATCTTCTTTGATAAAATACTAGCAACCATGAACTCCCTTGGATCTATCTTTATTGTCTTTAAAATAGATATAATCTTATCTGAGACATCTGCCAATCCCACTGTTGCTCCATTAGCTATACATCCTCCAGTAGTGTCAACTACTTCTGTCATTTCTTCTAAAGATAATTCACAAGGCATCAATAATTCAACAGTATCTATTGTCCCAGCTGGTGAGGTTATAGCTCTTGTTGAAACCTTTGGTATTGTTAAACCAGCAGCTGCAAGGATAGGAATCATAACTGGTGTTATTCTATTCCCTGCTATTCCTCCAATACTATGTTTATCTACAACAGGTTTCTTCTTAGGATGAAAAATCTGTGATGTGCTTATTATTGCTTTTGCAACAGATGTTGTCTCTTCAAGCGATAATCCTTGAACTTGAAACAACGACATCAAAACTGCAATTTGAGTTGGATGCATGAGATTTTTATCTATAGAATCAAAAATTGAAATGATTTCTTCTTCTTTGAGAACCTCTCCTCTCATCTTTTTATGGATTAAGTGTATAATCTTTTCATTGGAGATTTCTTTAATAGAAATTTCGGCTCCTTTGTGAATACCAAACTCAATAGAAATCTTACTTGATATTCCTATGTGTTGATCTGAATAATTTTCGCTAGTATAAACTTTCATTCCAATATCATAAGGTGCTAATTCGATAAGCTGCCCAGGCATTATATCGTATTTTTTTGCTAAATCAGAATTAATTATAACGTAATTAGGCTCCGAATCTAATGTCTTTTCGATTTTTATTGTAAGTTGTACCATAATTTAGCCTCATATTTTTTATCTCTTAACATTTAAATGATATGCTTTCAATAATAAAATTTCCTACTAGCGTATTTTTGCTTAATAAGATGTTTTTCCCAAAAAATTCTTATCCATTGTGTATTGTATATATTAAATATGGAATATAATAAGGAAGCATCAACAGATAAAAAGGAATCAAAAAATAATGAGAAACAATTCAATTGTACTGGTTGTGGTTCTCCTTTGGGTAAGTACGATGAAAACTGCCCCAATTGTGAAAGATTAAATCCTAATTACGTTTTAAGATGACCAATAACTCAATACAAAAAATTAAATACAACAGTCGGCTTCACCATTCTATAAGGTTATCAAAATGGTAGACATTCCTTTACCACCAAGTTCAACTGGTTCAAAAGATGAAAAATCGAATGCTACTTGTGAGAAATATGAAGAGATTATGGGAGGATATTGCAAGTATTTTACAACAAAAAACGGAGAATGTATGATTAAATACGGTCTTTGTGACGGATTTGGAGTTTTGAAAAAGAAATTCTGAAAACTCGTTATCTTCTTATTAACTGTTCTAAATCAGTGCTTACCTCTTTAACATTGGCAACTATTCTATTCTGACCTAATCCCTTTGTTCCATCATCCTCAATAGTTGCTGCTGTTAAAAACAACGGTTTAAAGAATTCTCTGATCATTTGCTTCCCGTCACCTAACAGACAAGAGCATGTGCCAACGTATTTGTCTCCATTAGACCTTTTAACTCTAAAGTAACTAACATGATTTGCTCTCTCTCTCCAGATGATTAGATTTGCACTTAGAATTATATTGTCTCGTATAATGTGACCCAAGTAAACGTTTGAATCTAAGCCTAGTTCGTACAACTTACTACTTGGATGTTCATCGAAGTTTGTAAGAACCATCATCTTTGTATTCTTTGATAGTTGTTTGTATCTTTCAAGTGGAACTTGTTCTGTTGTTTCTTTAACAACAAAAGTGTAGGATCTATCTCTTCGCAATGTATATGCAGCTTGGTATTCAATCATTGCTGATGCTAGATTCAATATGATTTGAGCTTCATTCTTGTTAAGTTCAAATTTGTCAACTGACTGAACAGGTACTTTAGATTTCGAAAGTAAACTACATATTAAAACTCCAATCAAATCATGAGATAAAGATCCTGCTATAATACATCCAGAAGGAAGAACAATTGCAGGTAGGGGATTTAGTGGAATTCCTTTCTTTTCAGCTGTTTCTCTGTTCTTATTAACTTGGTGCACTTTAACCTTTATTTCATCAGTCTTAAGTGCTCCAATAACTGCAGTTAAGAATTTCAGTGTAGGTATACAGTGATTACAATTTTCCTCATGAATGAATATTTCTATTTCCATAAGCCCCACTAATAGATTCGATAATTTGAATAAGAAAGAATTAGATATTATTATTATAAAGATTGCTGTTCTTTGATTGCTTTCTTACTTTTTCTTTGAATATATATTTTCTAGATACTTACTTTTTGCGATTTTAAGCGCTTCAAGAGCATGATTGAAACAACGCAATCTTCGCTCAGGAATAGGGTCCCATCCTCTACCATCGCTATTTTCAGCCATCAAAAGATGCTTCCATAATTCATCATCAATTTCTTCTGGAGATAATTGATTCATATACCATCTAGCTTCATCGCATAAACGCTCGAGTTTTTGATTATCTTCATCTTTAGTCCACAAATCTAATCTTCTATCAGGTGCCCAACTCCCAGTTTTCATATACCCAATTTCTGAAGGTTTGTTATTCTCTAAATATTTCGCCGGTAATATCATTGAATTATTGCTGATATTCATAATCCTAATCAGAAGTTTCTTAAGAGATTCAGGAGCAATTAATTTTCCATCAACAAAACTTCTATATCCAAAGAATTCTATGTCTGTTCCGTATGGGATTACCAGACCAGTTTGTTTACTGAATCTTGAAATTATTTTTGTTACGTTCTTTATTGATAAAAATGGATAACCCATGAGACTAGCACTTGTGAAAATTGACCAACTTTGAGGAACCCTTAAACCTGTAATTGTACCTTTAGCACCTTTTATTTCAACGGGTTCAAAATCAGAATTTTTGAGTATTTTTTTCATCCTTTTTATTGCCCTTCTAAAGAGTATTATTTTTCTAAATATTCCTTTAGCCTTTAAGAAATCAATTACGTAATGAGTAGCAGAATAGTAATCAGTATTGTACCGGGTGGAGTCATTCAATAGAGGTGAACTCATTTTATATAATTCATCATCTATGAACATGTATGAGAAACCATATTCTTTCAGAATTTTTGGGAGCGTTGGGTCATAAGCTAATTCAGGAAGCCAAAATCCTTTAGGTACATAATTAAGAGTTTTTTCCAGAACTTCAAGATTAAATTCTATTTGTTTATTGATATCTTCAATTGGTAATAATGGAAAAATGGGGTGAGAGTATCCACATCCAGTTAATTCAAATTTCTCTTTCTTGATACCTTCTTTTAATAATTCAATAACTTCAGGATATTCATTGTTAAGAATTTCTAGAGTAACACCTGTGAAATTAAGTACGACCGCAATGTTTGGTATGTCAAGAAGTAGGGAAAGAACTGGAATATAGCTTTGTTCAACAACATTAGGGATCTCATCAACGGGAATCTCTGCATATTGGAGATTGGCATGTAAAATTATAGTTGAATACACGAGTCAAAACAATAGATTGAACATAAAAAGATTTTGGGAGTAATTAATTACTTATCTCCTTATGATTATCCGAAGCTATTAAATAAATATAAAATAATCATAACTAGAATGACATCCCGTGAAATAAGAAAAAATCCTTTTACAGGAGAATGGGTAATCTTTTCTGAGAAAAGGCAGGAAAGACCAGACAGGAAAGAGAGTGAATGTCCTTTATGTGTGGGTTCTGAAGAAGTACCAAGTTTTACTAAACCTTTGCGTTTAGATAACAAGTTTTCTGCTCTTTCGACAGAAGGAGAAATAAAACGACATAAGATGGGAGAGTTTTATGAGAAAATGAATAGCTATGGTAGTTGTCAATTGGTTGTTTATAATGATAAACATGATTCAAAATTTCTATCATTATCACCTGATAATATTATGCAAATCTTTGAAGTGTGGATGACAGCAACTAAAGAAAATAGTAAGAACCCTTCTTTGAAGTATATCCTACCTTTTGAAAACTATGGTACAGATGTGGGTGCAACTCTAATTCATCCTCATGGACAAATTTATGCCTTTTCTTTCATACCAAATGAAATCAATAGAGAATTTAACACAATACAACAATATCGTGAGAAAAATAAAGAGTGTATGGTCTGTAATTATATCTCAGTAGAACTTGATAAGGATGTCAGAGTAGTTTATCATGATGAAAGTATTATCGCTTTAATTCCCTTTTACGCAAAGTATGCTTATGATGTATATATTTACCCTAAACGGCATTACAACTTCCTCCATCAAGGAACAAGAAGCGAATTCAACTCTATGATTGATCTTTTACCAAAACTAATAGCGGCTTTAAATCATATCTTTGAGAAAGAGATAAGCTACTCCCTATCTCTACACCAAGCACCTTTAAATACCAAAAATTCTTCTTTCTACCATTTGTATTTCAAACTACATACACCACAAAAAAACACTTCTTCACTGAAATTACTCGGGGCGGTCGAGACAAGTACAGATACTTTCATTAATGGAATCTTTCCGGAAAAAGCAGCCTCTAAACTGCGAAAAATCATGATGTAAATAATTTCCCCTATTTTCTTGATTTTTATAGAAAAAATAAGTTATAGATGAACTTCTATTATTAATGGGCCGTTATCACGTTAGTCTCTATTTTTCTCGAAGTTGTAATCTTGGTTGGAATCTAAAAGAATCTTTATATTATTCTTAAACCATAGTTGTCATTAGACAAAAATTGGAGGTCTAAAATGAAATTTAAAACAATTTTGGGTTCGACTTTAATTGGTATAACACTTATTCTGCTGACAATGAGTAGTACAGTTACACAAGCTCATATATCCTCACAGAATACAGGTATAACCCTTGACGTCGATCCAATATTTATTGAAGAAATGAATATAATAGCAGGTAAAGATTCAGCTGCACTAGTACAATTAATTGTATTAGGTGAGAGTGCTCCAACCATTGCATCAAACTCCCTATTTGCAAGTGTTGAGAATTGGCTATTTATTGCCTCAGATCAAGCAAATTACCTTCCTTATCTTAATCGAAGGCCTTTCAGAGCTGCCGATAATGCTACATTAATTTTAGAAATTGATGGAGCTTTAGGCGCGACTGGAAGTCTTGCTAAGGCAGTTCAAATATCAATTCTATTTTCAACATATTATGATGTAGGTTTGTTCTGGTCAGGAGCTGACAAACTTCTAAATAACAACTATATTTACTACTTCACTGGTGGTATGGAAAGTGCTATTTTTTACACTCTAATTACAGAGATTAAAACTGATGTTGGTACAGGTTTTGCTTCACTACTTGACCCAGCAACAGTTAGTGGTGCTCCCGTAAAAGCAGTTGTTATTGGTGAAGGGTTTATTGAAGGAAGAATACTTCCTGTTCGTGGAGTTTTCTACGTAGATGCTACCGCAATTACAGGGACATCAAATTACACAATGTCAACAGACACATTGTTTGGTACACCTGTAGTTGCAAAAACAGATAGTATATACTCTACACTGAAATTCAAGTTCCCATATACTATTAATCCTATCGAGATATCCCCAAGTACAGATAACTTTGCTCCTCAAATAACTGGAAAAATGGATTGGTTGCTTAAAACTCCTTGGACGTCAACAAAACCAGCTCAAGATTATTATGTAATCTTTAATATTAATCATGCTGAACTGATTTCTGCACCAAGAGTTTCAGTGAATATGGCTTATGATCAAGACATGCTAAACAATGATGGACGCTTACAGATGGATTATGTAGTTGAAAACACTGGAACAGAAGATGCAACTGATATAGTAATAAGCTACCAAGTTGGTGAAGATATTGTTAATCTTATTAACGATGATATAACTATGCCAGCAATTAAGCCTGAGATATATCTGGATGAGTCAGCTCACATTGAATTCGATGCTACTGTCACTCTTGCTGTTGATGGTAATCTTGATACTGTTCTTCCATCCGATACTTATAATCAAGTTGTTCTTGTTTTAGAAGGATGGTATAGATGGGTTGCAAATGGCTCACTAGTTGACTTTAACCCCGGATTAACAGATGTAGAACTTGATTCTGATTCAGTAGAAATTGTTGTAGGCTTGGAATCAAGTACTGTTGCAATGACAGTTGACCTACACTGCGTTAATGGAACATCAAATATCTTAGTAGCAACTGCTCAATCTGTACTGGATGAAATCAATATATTAGAATATACTCCTCTTACAATTTCAGGTATATTTGAAGATTATAAAGCCAAATTAGCGGAAGGTGTCAAAACTGCTGGAGAGTTGCTAAAAATATTGATATACTATGATAAGCAAATCTTTAATCAAGATCTAACTGATTTTGAACTTATCTCAAAACCTACAAGAGTATAATCTCCACTCTCAAGATTACCAACAATAGATGCAGAAACAACAGCTGTCTTGAATTCATCCTGCTCAGGTATCCTCACAGTAACAGCATTAGCCGGAT
>JAUWPI010000095.1 GCA_030611665.1 Candidatus Heimdallarchaeota archaeon
AACAAATACTTATTTTTGAGCAAATGCTTGGTAGAGATGTAGGATATTTGATATTTCTTCTCTCTCAGCTGTTACCTTGTAGTTTTTCTCTGCTTTAGCAAAACCGTAATTTTCTATTTCTTTTCCTTTCAATAAAGGTAAGGTCATCAGATAATCAGACGAACGTTTTGTTATTGTAATCGTTCCATTCAAAGTATTTATGCTTGCTTTTCTGTAAAATGAATGGAATTTCACTTCACCATATTTTCTCCAAACATGAACTTTTCTTCCTGCGCTAAAAATCATTGTTTTAGATAGGAAGTGGATCGGAGGTAAGATGATTAATATTGCTGAAGATAAGATGAATGTAGTAAAATTCCATATCTCAAAACCAAATCTTATTGAACCTCTACTCCTTGTAGACCCTCCAGATGTTATTATTGATTAGTTTCAGTCAGGTTATTTTTTTTATTGGGGTTTTTATATTCAATTCTCGAAGTATCAATTAGTGATATATCCCCCTATATCATTGCTGACACACTGTGTCAGGATAATCCACCAGCAGAGCTTTATAGGGAGGGGTTTGCTACCCTTCCACTATATTCTCCAAATTTATTTTTCAAAAGGAAAAACGTAATTTTCGAGCTTTAAATCATCTCTCATGAAAATCAAATCTTCTTGAATACTTGTGTTTATTGGAACACCTTTTTCTCTGACTGCTTTTTCTGCTTCGAATTCCTTTTCTCCAGCTGTATAAATCCTCTCTTCGCCTGGAGCAATTTCAGATCTTCTTAACTTTCTACATATAGCTCCTGCTACTGACTTGAACACGTCTAACCCGAGAAAATGTTCTGGATCAATTGCTATGAAGAAATGTCCAACATGGAAGTGTGTGTTATTCCCTTCATCATCTAATCCCGATAGTTCTTTCAAGAATTTCCCATTCTGTAGTGCTGCTGAAAGTATTTCCACAACTGTAGAATATCCGTATCCTTTATGACCAGACAATGCCTCACCAGCTCCACCAAGTGGTAGTAATGCTGCTTCTTTGTAGACAAAATCTTTCAACAGCTGTTCTGCATCTGTTTTAGATTTACCATCTTTACCTATTACAAGTCCATCAGCAAGAGGTTCCCCAGTTCTCGCATTGATCTCTACCTTCCCTCGTTGTATAATCGATGTGGCGCAATCTAGAACAAATGGAAATTCTTCATTTGTCGGAAAACCAAAAGTTAGAGGGTTAGTTCCTAACATTGGTTCGACTCCAAAAGTTGGAGCAACAGCTGGACGAGCATTAGTCCCAGTTATTCCTATACATCCTTCTTTTATTGCCATTAGAGGATAATAACCTGCTATTCCATAATGTGTGCTGTTTCTGACTACTGCCATTCCTAGCCCGTATTTTTTCGCTTTTTCTATTGCTATTTTCATGGCATTATATGAGATAAAATGCCCGTTTCCATGATTTCCTTCTATTACTACAGCTGCATCTTGATCCTTGATAATCTCAAATTTGCTTACCTTATGTTGCCCTCCTTTTACTCGAACATAATAATATCTGAGACGTTGTACTCCATGAGATCTTATTCCTCTAAGATCAGATTCAATTAATATATCTGCACTCACTTGAGCTTCTTCATCAGGGTAACCTAACCCTACAAAAACATCCTTCATAAAATTATGAAGTGTTTCAACAGGAACATACTCTTCTGCCGTCATTATTACCAATATCTAGAACAATAATTCTTCAATTTTAAATTTTACCTAATCACTTGCTTTTATCGAGATGGGATAACATTTCAAAAGACTTTATAGTGTCTGTTGTGATTCATTCTTCATGTATCCAGTTGAAAAATTCACTAACTTACCAAAACATCAAGCTCTTATTGATAAAGCTGTAGAAGTTTTGAAACAAGATTCTAGGGTTAAAGGTATTTACATCTCTGGTTCTAAGACTGCTGATGAATTTTCAGACATAGATTGTGGTATTCTTTGTACAAAAGAGGACTTTGATTCTTTGAAAAAAGATAGATTGGAAACTGCAAAAAAAATAGGTGAAATCAAAGCTGAATCTATGTCACTTTTTCCCTTTGTATATGTTGTTTTTTATGAGCCCGATGAAATAAAATTTGATTTCTCTTGGGAAGTTATGCCAAAGGAAATTAGACCAGATCATGCTCATATAACTAATCTTTACGACCCTGAAGGTCACATTGCAACGATTATAGAAAAAGCATGGCAAATGGATTGGGACATCAATGAGGAGGAATTAGGACATTATATCAAACATTTTCATATTGGTCTCAGTTATACTGTTCTGAAGCTAGCTAGAGGAGAATTGTGGGATGCCTACGATTGTGTAGACTTCTACAGAAAATATTTAGTTAAATTTGAAGATATGCTTGCTCAAAGAAAACCAGAAAATTATCGTCGTTTAGAGCAAAAACTTGATGAGAAGAAAATAGATTTACTTGAAAAAGCTATTCCTAAAGATTTGTCTAGAGAAGAGCTTTTCAGAACTATGGATGTTATATTGGAGTATTTCGACACTTATCTAAGAGAGAGAATCAGAATACTTGATCTTTATCCTGATGAGCAAGCAAAACGGATGCTAGAATATTATCAAAGGAAAAAGAAAGAGATATTGCATCTCGATTAAAATATAAAGAAATTCCAGTAAATTGGGAAAATAATGTATAATATACTGAACACTGTTAATACAGAGTATTGAATCCTTGTCACTAAATCCCAATACGGTTTCTTATCTTGATTATATACACCAAACCAAGCAAAGAATGTGAACACTATATTTCCAATGATGAAGGCTATTGATAGATAAGGCAAGAAAAGTATGCTTTGAAAAGCTGTTGCTGTTTCAGTGCTTAGCACTATAGTCTCGTGATTAATCTTCATCAACAAGCGGATAGTTAGTATTGCAGTAATTAGAATGCCAATAGTCCATATTTTGGGTATTGAAAGAAGGATTTTTCCCCTTTCTTTTCCTTTCTTCCATCTAAAGAATGAATCTATACCCCACATTGACAAGGATATCAAGGATATCGTTCCCATCAGTATTAACAAGCTTAATTGTAGATTCGTATTAACATATGATGAATGGATTTTTTCAAAGGTGGTAATAGCTGTGTTCCAGTTTGTATACATGTGAGTAATTTGACCATTCTCATTCGTTTTAAAGAACAAGGATAAATCCATAGTTCCTGTTCTTTCCGCGAAGAAATAAGGAGTAATTTCAACAAAATCTATATCGTCTAATCCAGCAATTTGCAAATATCCCTTATTTACACTGATATTTGCAGAATAGTGTTGTGACCAGAGTAAGATATCTACACCATCTTTTTCACTATAATATCTTCTTGTACTCACATAAATCCCTGAAAACATGCTTGCTCTCTGTTTATAGTTTTCTACGGGTTCTACTATTCTATTGAAATAATAGAAACTTCCCAATAATCCTGAGATAAATCTACTCATCCCAAGAATTCCTGTTCTACTATTATAAGAAATGAACAAACCAAAGTTTTCTTCTGGGAATAGCATCATGTTACTATGAAAGAAAATTGTATCTCCACCATGTCCAATAATATGAGCATTTCTATAATCTGTCTCATAAACCCCTAAACCCACACCAGGCAGATCAGGATGAACAGTGTATTGATCTGATAGCATTTCTTGAACAGAATTTTCTTCTAAAATGGTCACATTGTTATATGTTCCATTATTGAGGAGCATCAACATGAACTTTGCCATATCTGTAGCAGAAGATGTAAAACCTCCCGCTGGATAAAGAGAGAAATATTCGTAGAAACCAGGATGATCAGTATCAAAGTAAGCTGATGACATATCTTCTTGAAATTCTAGAGACAGTTGTTGTCTACATGTTGTGCTATTCATTCCTAGAGGTAAAGTAATATTATCCTCCATGTAATCAAAGTACGTTTTACCTGAAATTTCTTGTACAATGTAACCCACTAAAGAACTCCCATAATTAGAATATCCTGTTAATTCTCCTGGAGGTCTTACTCGATCAGGCATATTTGTAATCAAATCCTCTTCAAGTGATAACATTTCTTCATAAGATTCATATAAGACGAGCGATGTTGACACATCAAAACCAGCAGTATGTGTTAATAGGTGTCGTAAAGTTATAGGTTCAGCATAAGTATCAGGAATTTTAAAATCCGTTAAATATGTATTAACATCAACATCTAAATCCAATAATCCTAACTCTACAAGTTGCATCGTTGCAACAGCTGTAAATGTTTTGGAAATAGATCCTAATCGAAAAAGAGTTTCTTCTGCTACTACAGGAGTTGCAAAACCGAAATCTGCGTAACCATATCCTTTAGAGAAGGTCATTTCTCCATCTTGAACAACAGAAACAGTTACTCCTGAGATATCATAATCTTGAAGTTCTTGTCTAATTTCGCTATTAATATAATCTTCCAAATATGCCATAAGAGGAATATCATTTAGAGCTGAATTATCTTGAATTTCCTCATCTAAATTTGCATTAACTGACGTATTGCCTCCTACACCAAAATTGAATGTGTTCACTGTTAGTAAGATTAGCACTAAACCACTTAAAAATACGACGAATTTTCTTGACTTAGTTATCATTTCTCTGCCCCTAAGAAATTACACTTCTTTAACTAATCCTTTGCTAGGTACAGACATATATAAAGAAAACTGAAAGAAGATAATCACCAACTTACTTCTGTATTTCCAATTGATTTACTAACCAGCCGAATGATTCCATTATTCCTCCACCATAGAGGATACTACAATCAAAAACTGAAAAAGTTCTAGTTAGGAATTGATTATGTAAATCTAACATTTGAACAAGTAATGGAGCATCTATTGATCCTGGTAAATCTTGTTTATTTGCCATTATGAGAACAGGAACACCGTCTAAATGAGGATTGTCGAAAACATGACGTTTTAGAATATCTCTTGCTTCAGGTAATCTCTCAAAATCAGCTGCATCTATAACAAAGATAATTGCAGAAGATCCTTGGTAATGAGATTCCCATAAGAATCTGAAATTTTTCTGACCTGCTACATCGATTGCTGTAATTGTCCATCCTTCAACATTGAAAGTATCTATATTTTGTCCAATTGTTGGAACAGTATTATCTTGAAACTCCCCATATCTCAGATACCTCGACAAAGTTGTTTTTCCTGCAGCATCTAAACCTAATATTAGTATCTTTGCTTTATTTGCGTTTTTTACTTTGTTTCGTAAATTTAGAAAACTCATTCAATTTTTACCCCATTTTCTATATGAATATTGTTTGAAAAATCAACGGAATAATTCAATATTCTCTTAATTTGATTTTTACCCCTATCTATTGTTGTTTCTATACACTTTATAAATATTATTTCACCAGCAATCGCTTTTTCACCTAAAATAGGCCACATGTAAGGCAATTTCTGAGTAGTCTATACTTTTGAAAAAACAAAAAAAAAGAGAAGAAACTAGTTAAATTATTGATGTTTCTTCACCAAATCAGATATCTCTGGGAAATCCAAGCCAAGTTCTTTCAATTTTTCAAGAGTTGGAACACCTTGATCAGTCCAACCACGTCTCTTATAGACAGCTTTCTTGAGTTTCTCGTATCTTGCTTCTCTGATTTTTCTTAGTTCTTTCATCTTTCCTTCAGTTGAAAGATTTGTAACATCCACTTCAGATTCTTCTTTGAGTTGTTTCAAATAATACTCATCTTCTCTGGATAAATATTCTTCTTCAGTAACTGGTCCTACTGCTCTATAAGGAATAGAATCCAAATCTCTGTAAGTTACACCTTCTGGTATTAAGAGTAAATTCATAGACCTCTGGAAATTGTAAACCCTTTCACTCATAATAATATAGTCAACTGAATTAATATTTTTTCCAGTGACAGCATTGTAGTATTCTACATAATTTAGAACATGTTCTGGAATTTTTGCTGGATCAGCTAAATCATCAGGTACTTT
Organism: Candidatus Heimdallarchaeota archaeon; assembly: GCA_030611665.1. Taxonomy (GTDB): domain Archaea; phylum Asgardarchaeota; class Heimdallarchaeia; order Heimdallarchaeales; family Heimdallarchaeaceae; genus UBA460. The sequence goes on from JAUWPI010000095.1 coordinate 5,974, forward strand.
CATACCGTCTTTTTCAATCGCTCCTGTGGCAAATTCCCTATTATCTTCAGGCACAATATCATTCCACGGTAGTTTGCATAGCCCTAAGAGACCAAATGATGTTCTCCACATTGGGAACCACCAGAGAGCATTTGCTTTTTGCTCGAAAGAAGGCATATTGTTTCTAACCATATCTTCAAAAATTAGCCAAGCTTCGTCATGTTGAGGACCTTTAAGTGCAAAACCATATCCTCCTTGTTGTGCAAGACTTTCCTTGGTCATATATTCACTAAATTCTAAACCTTTGGATTCCATTCCTATGTCATGTACTAGTCTTGCTTCATCCTCAGAGAGGTTATATTCTTCAACAAAGTATTTCTTTAGTTTCTTAATACCCATTCCAAAGATTTTACCAAAACCTTCACCTCGAGCTATTTGGTGAATGAGTTCTAGAGCTTCTTCAGCATTACCCCAAGATAAATCAAGTCCCCCAGTTCTTTCCTTGTTGAGTATGCCATATTCATAAAGTTCCATCAAAAAACCTATTCCTGTACCAATACTAATCGTATCTAGACCATATGTGTCGCAGTAGAAATTAACTTCTATTACAGCATCAGGATCATCAACATACCAATTGCTTCCACAACCAGCTATAGTTTCATATTCAGGACCATCTACTGAGACTAATTGTCCTTTATATGGACCTGTTTTACACTCGAAATTACTGACACCATGACTACATCCAACAGCACATCCTTTCCAACAAGGATCAGGTCCTTTATTGAATTTTGCACGGTATACTTCTTTACCTATATTCTCATGATTATCAAATCTACCATACTTGAAATTCTTAGTTGGAAGTAAATCAAATTCATGCATAATAGGAACTAAATGTACTGTTCCCAGAGTTCGCATTTCATTTTGCTTTGAATCAAGTGCTATCATTTCGTCAGTGTGTTTTCTCCCAACTTTCTTTACCGCTTCTAAATCTGCAGGATTATTACCTTGTGTTCTGACATTCCTTTTCTTAACAACAATTGCTTTTATTTTCTTATTTCTTAGAATAGTACCTGTTCCTCCTCTGCCTGCTTGCTTATATCTGACGTACTTTCTTTTTAGATCAAACCAACTGAAGTTCAGACATCCACAATAGGCATTTTCAGCTCCAGGTCCAGCTGACACAACAGATATTTCTCTTCTGTCTCTTTCATCGTCTGCATATTTTTCTGTTAATATTGTTCCAATTTTATATGTTTCAGAAGGTAGAGCTTCTGCATCGTCAACAATTATTTTCCCTTCTTCTCCGTTAATATAAATTGATACCTCTTTCTCTGATTTACCTTGAATTGCAAGAGCATCAAATCCAGCATATTTCAAAAACGGACCAAAGTACCCTCCCGCGTTAGAATCTATAATTATCCCAGTTAAAGGAGATACACCAGTTACAATACTCTTTCCAGAACCAGGAAAGTTTGATGTTCCTCCTAAAGGACCAGATGCGATGGCAAGTACATTTTCGTTATCATTCCATTTTGTTCTCTTATCCTTTGGGAGATATTTCCACATAAGGTAGAGGTCAAAACCTTTTCCTCCTATGAATTTCTCTTTCATCTCTTCTGTTACGTCTTCTATCTTTATTTCTAATGTATCTAGATTAATATAGAGAGTTTTTCCTGCATATCCCTTAGATAATTCAGGAACATCGTATTTTAATTCCTTTAAAACCACAAATTTCACCTTTGGAGTAGTATTTTTAGAATGAATTTAAGTTTATTCCAAATGTCATGAAAACCAGATACAATAGAATTAGGTGTTAGCTAATTCATATGAAGTCTATTTTTCTATTGAAGGTTCCCACAATTCAATTTTGTTTTCCTCAATATCCAAAATCCAAGCAAATTTACCTTGTTTGTATTTTTTAATTTCTCCGAGTACTTCTACTCCTTCCTTTTTTAGAAGTGCTATCAATTTTACTAAATCTGCTACTCGAAAATTTATCATAAAATCCTTCTTACTTGGTTCAAAATAATCTGTATCTTTAACAAAAGGTGACCAAACAGCATATTCTTGTTGATCTGTCTCACCTTCATAGGTATCTTTGAAGATTACTGCGACTTCATCAGATTCATGCATGTTGAAACCTAAGTGTCTATCATACCACTCCATTAATTTTTTTGGATTTTCAGATTTAAAGAATATTCCACCGATCCCCGTTACTCTCTTCATCTGATCACTTTCTTAGAATTCATTATGCCCTACAGGTTCTCCTTCTTCATAGAAGTACTGTATCTCGATAGTATATCCAGAAGGATCTGCGTAAAATCCGTTATAGATTTTGTATTGTTCTGTTTTTTGTGGAGATCGTGTAACTGTAACACCAGAATCTACCAAGTGTTTGTGCCATTTATCAACTTCTTCCACTGTTTTAACAACTACAGTTAAACAAACTTGTTCTGCTTTTTCTACAAGCTCTTTGGTATTTTCACAAAAACCCCAATAGCCGTATTTTCCAACTCTGTAGACAAAACATCCGCTTTGTTCCAAAGCTAATGGAAAGTTCATAATTTTTTCGTAAAAATGTCTGGTTTCTTTGATATTATTTGTTCTCAAGAATGTAATGGGGTATAAAGGTTGATTTTCCATAAGAAATAAAAACTTTCTACCTTTTTAGTGTTATTGAATGACTAAAGAAATTTGATAGAACAAATTTAAATTCAGTAAGAAGTATGTTTTTAGAGATAGTTGTTTGGAGTAATCAGCTTTTAATAATCAAATACTGTTGTATTTTTGATTATAATGGAAACAGGTTCTACCACAGAATTTGACCTTTGTGTTGTTTGTAAAACATCAAGAATGCTCTGTGGTAGAAAGACGTGTCCATTACTGAACAAGTGGTCTAATGAATATACAATTGATAAACCAAAAATAACAAATTTGGACGATACTTTTTCTCCTCCTTCTTTCTTTGTAGGCTGGTCAGGATACCCTACTCTTAACGCAGGACCAATGCTTACTGCTGATCGAATTGGAGCAAATGTCATCGATAATTCTGATAATTGGTTAACAAAGACCCAAGAAGACATTGTTAAGATGAGAATCTCTCTCCTTAGAACAAGATCTAAGATTGATGTTAAACGTCCTCTCGATTCAGCTATAATTCAACGGAGTCATGAGCTTCTCTTAGGTAGAAAAGCTGTAGATGTCGAGGTGGAACTAGAAAAAAACATTATTCCAAGAATTACTCTTAATGAACGTTCAGCTCCCCATGGTCCCATAGCTCCAATCAAAAAACTAGTACTTACAGAAAATCAATCTCCTATCAATTCGATTGAGAAAGCATATTATGATACTGATTTGTTAGCTTCTGACGCTTTAGAATATCTTGGTAAAGAAAATATTGATGTTAGCACTATTATCAGAATATTCTCCGCTGGAATGTTAGGTCGAGAAAAAAACAGGAGACTCGTCCCTACTAGATGGTCGATTACTGCTACAGATGACATATTGTCAAAGCAGAAAGTTGATTCGGTTAAAAAATTCCAAGAACTGGGAGAGTACAGAATTTTTACCAATACTTTTTTTGGTAATAGATTTGTGATAATTTTTGTTCCTGACGCTTGGGCATTTGAGATGGTTGAAACCTGGTTTAAGGGCGCATTTATGAACCCTAGCAGTAAGGATATAGGTTTAGGCGATTGGGAACCTTATTCAGGGAGAACTGAATATGCTTCAAATGTTACAGGAGCATATTACGCTGCTAGACTTGCAGCTACAGAATATCTAGTGAAAATTAAGCGACAAGCTCAAGTTATAGTACTACGAGAAATCTCTGATGAATATAGGTTCCCGTTAGGCGTTTGGGTTATTAGAGTAGCCACTCGTGCAGCTTTGAAAAAGAAATACATCAGAGCCGATACAATCGATAAAGCGTTCGAAGTTGTGACTAATTTCTTCAAATATCCTATCGAATACTGGAAACAGAAATCTAGACTTTATGAATTCAAAAAAACTCAAAGGAAACTTAATCATTTTTTCGATATCTAATATCATCAATAAGTGCGTAACAATTAAAAACAACTTGCAGTTTTTTATTTAAGAACAACTCTGGAATTAGCAACAGTGGTCACTTTTTTCCAGAAGATTAAATAGAAGTGGTCAATCAGTAAGAATATGGTGAATGCATGAATTCATTTGATAAAGACTTATTAATAAAAGGTTTAGAGACGGGGGAGAAAAGCGGGGCTGATTATGTTGAGCTTCGTTACCAAGATAAATATCTTGCTAACTTTCAATATAAAGACGGTGACTTAAATAGCACAACTGGTTCTCGTCAAGGTGTTTGTGTTAGAGCTCTGACTGATGGTAGTTGGGGTTTAGCTGCAACTAATTTCACAAGCAAAGAGAAGATTCTAGAAACTGTTGAAAAAGCTGTTTCTCTTTCTAAAACTTCTTCTTCTCATAAAGAGAAAAAGATCAAGCTTGCTGACGTAAAAACAGTAGAAGAAAAGTTGCAATCTCCAAGAAAGAAACATCTGTTAGATATTTCTGTAGAAGAAAAACTCAAAATGATTATCAATGCATCTAAACAACAAGAAGATTTCAGTTTAGTGAAAAGTTTGATTATTAATTTTAATGAAGTAGTTGATCATCGAATTGTTGTAACAAACGAAGGTACAAGATTAAGTTGGGAAGATATGAAACCAACCATGATGTCTTATGCAGTTGCAATCGAACAAGGTAAAATGGGTTCAGGTTACACTTCATGGTCTCATACTTGCGGAGCTGAATTTTTTGATTTACATCCTGTAGATCAACTTGTTAGAGGTGCTTTGGAAAAAGCTGTAAAACTTGTACATGCTCCACTAATTCCAAGTGGATTAGCTAATGTTCTTCTTGACCCCATGCTTGTTGGTGTTTTAGCCCATGAGGCTGTTGGGCATACAGCTGAAGCTGATCTTGTTCAAATGGGCTCCTTTACAAAAGGGAAAATAGGACAAAAAGTCTGTTCAGAACAAATTTCTCTTATTGACACACCTTTTGAAAAAGGATCAAATTGGATGGGTGCTGGTTGGTTACCATATGACGATGAAGGAGTTAAGGGGTCTCGAGTAGATATCATCAAAGATGGTATAATGACTGGTTACATGACTAATCGAGCTTACGCAACAGAGCTAGATATTGAGCCAACTGGGAATGCTCGAGCATATCTGTTCAGTGATGAACCAATAGTTCGAATGAGAAATACATTCATCGAAGCAGGAGAGTTAAGTATGGATGAGCTTTACGAATCTGTTGGAGACGGATATCTTCTAGGAACACTTCAAAATGGGCAGGCTGACAGTTCTGGAGAGTTCATGTTTGGAGCTGTAGAAGGTTATACAATCAAAAACGGTGAATTAACCGAGGAATTATTCCAAAATCCTGTTGTTACTGGAAATGCATTTGAAGTTCTTAGTAACATACTTGGTGTTGGTAAAGATTTTGAGATTAACCTTGGTGCTGGTTTTTGTGGTAAGGAACAACCCGCTAAA
>JAUWPI010000193.1 GCA_030611665.1 Candidatus Heimdallarchaeota archaeon
ATCCTTTTTTTGCTCTAGTTACATCTGCTGTTAAGCTAGAATTCTCATCTAGTTCATTGAAGAATAAATCTGAAAATCTTACGTTTTGAGCTTGTTCAAGTGTATCAAATTCCTTATCCAAAGAAACTATAACTCCTAATCCATTTGCTTCTTTGGTGAATGATAAGAAGAAATCATTCAGACCAGCATTATACTCTTCATGATCACTTTCTTGCAAAGCAGCAAGAATGGTTGTAGTCATAGTTATAGCTAACAATTCATTACTTTGTTCTAAGGCTACTGATGCTTCCTCTTTTTCAAAAAATGACAGTAATTTTTCATTATCGAATAGTAATATTGGACTTTGTGGTCCTTTAAAATCAACTCCTAGAAAATGGAGCGCTTTTGCTGTATTGTACTGAATTAAGGAAGGTTCACCTTTTTCCGGAACAACAAAAATGATTGTTGGAGGGTCTCCTGTTATATCTGCTAGAATATTACTTGCTAACATTGATCCTGCGCTTCCTGTTCCTCCACCACTACCTACAATAAGATGTAGAGCTAAATTGTCTTCATCTTTGCGATCGTCTCTTTTGTAAAAAACTACTTTCTCAAGTTTATCTCTGAAGTCCATTTCTCTGGTTTTGAGTTCTTCATAAACTGAGTTCAAGTCGCTATTTGAAGAAGTTTTATTTTTGTTAAACCACCAGTGCTCTTCGTAGTTTCTCATTTTTGTTTTGAAATTGTCTGATTGATTAATTGCAAGAGATTTTACTGTGATTCTACTCTCCTTCAAGTGATGAATAATACTATCACCTATTCTGCAACCAGCATTTCCTATGCCTATGACAGCTATAGAAATTTTCTTTTTGAATAGCTTTCTTTTTAGCCAAGACATTATTAAGCATCTCCTGAGACTGCGGTAAAGATTCTTCTCATGTTGAGTACCCAAATAATTATCGCCATAGAACTTTTTAGCAACTTACCAGTTGAAATTGGTACAGTTCTCATGTTAGAAATATAGTTTCTTAACTGGAACATAGTCACATTTTCTTGTTTTGCATTATCAGCATACTTTAGTTCAAATTCGACAACATTTGCAAATATATAATTGTCTAATTCGATCAAAGCCTTCATCTTAAATTTCACCATCTTAACTCTGAAACTATTCAAAGGTAGATAAACTATCAAGAACATAATAGCTGCAATTAGAACAGATATTATTACAACCATAACTGTCCAAGGACTATCTGCAGCAATAAAAGTTAAAATTGGAAAACCCAATCGAGGCATCTCACTAGCAAAACCATAAATCAGTAGATTAATTGTTCCCATTGCCATCGCTATTGTAGTAATAAGTGCGGAAAGTAAACCTGCAACAGGAATATTTTCTAATTGTCTTATTGATCTTCCAGGGGTATCTCCCAAAGCCCATATTATGTCATAATTTTCTCTGTTTAGAAGGGTTCCATATTCATCAAGGTAAGTCGTCAATCTTTCTTTTATCGTTTTTAGGATTTTAGAGTAGATTTGTGTATTAAGTATGAGGTAATAGGTTGCTAGAAAGAAAATATAGAACATCAATGGACTTACTATACATGAAATGATTCCAAATGTTGTGGCAGCAGAGAGGTTTGTTCCTGTAGTTTGGGGGATGGTTATTACTAACATTGGCAGGTTTAAACCTATTCCTGATAGAAGAGATAAAATGATTATAATTGGATTTTTTGGTAAATACCTATCATAGTATTTTGCATAATACTCCCGTACTGGTTTTTCTATCCATTCTACACGTTTTTCTAGTGTTAAACCTAAATATCCATCGTGTGTGTATTTTAGATAGAATAATGAAAATAGTACTCCTCCTAGTAGGGGTATGAGCACGGAAACTGTTAAATCTATCATGATTTTACTCAGATCAAGTGGGGCCGCAAGCTCTTGGAATGGAACAATTACCATAATAATTGTTGGTATAAATAACAATACAACGTAAAACCACAGTTTAATGTAATTCCACCATTTCAATGCTAAGATGGAATTAAGTTTAACTTTGAAGAGTGCAATTGGTAATAAGTAGAAATAGAGAAAAGGATTTTCTAGTGCCTTCAAATAGAGAGGATTCTCTACCATCGCAGCTGTTCTCGGATACTTCTTATAGTGTTCAATAATTAAATCTTCGAATTCAAAAGAAGGAACCTCAATATCATTTGGTTTTATTATTTTTGCTTTTACTGAAGTTGATTTAGAAGAACTAGTTTCCATAACATTTTCTTATACAGTTAGCTTACTTTTAACAATTTCGCATGGTTACAAAACAAATTTATGTGAATACATGCTTACTAAACTTGATTCATATGAAACTCTCGAAAATAGTCTGTACGATAGGACCTTCTTCTAGTGATGATTCTACTCTCAAGAAAATGATTAACGCTGGTATGGATGTAGCTCGATTGAACTTTTCTCATGGAACTCATCAATCACACGAGGAAGTGTTCAAGAGAATAAGGGGCATCGATTCTCGAATCGCTATAGCGATTGATATCAGTGGACCGAAAATAAGACTTGGTAAACTAGAACAAAGTTATGTTCTAGAAAGGGATCAGCAGGTTATACTGACCACCGATGACGTGGTGGGAACTAAAGATTTACTTCCTGTTAATTATCCTTCTCTAGTTAAGGAAGTCAAACAAGATTCTTTTGTTTATATTAATGATGGATTTGTTAAGCTCAAGGTTATTGAGAAAGAGAACAACAATCTAATTTGTCAGATTATTTATGGAGGTTATGTCTCTTCTAGAAAAGGCATTAATGTTCCAGAAGCTAATCTTTCGATGAGAGTTCCTACAGAGAAAGATATAACTGACATCAGAAAAGCATGCGAATTGGGTACAGATTATCTGTTTATATCATTTGTTAGAAGTTCTACTGATCTTGTTAAAGTAAGAGAAATTATAGATAATTGCTCCGATAGAACTATTGGTTTAGTTTCAAAGATTGAACACAAAGACGCAGTAGATAATATCAAGGAAATTGTAACTGCAAGTGATGGTATAATGGTTGCTAGGGGTGATTTAGGAGTTGAAGTGGGTGCAGCTAAAGTTCCAGTCCTACAGAAGGAAATAATCAGACTTTCAGTGAATATGGCAAAACCTGTAATTGTTGCTACACAAATGCTTGAATCTATGACTAAAGAATCTTTACCAACACGTGCTGAAGCGAGTGATGTAGCTCATGCTGTGTTTGACGGAGCTGATGCACTAATGTTATCTGGCGAAACAGCTACGGGGAAACATCCCGTTACAGTTGTTAAAACTATGACAGAAATTATTCAAGAAGCAGAAAACAATCTTTCTTTTAACACTTCATTTGTTTCCGAATCAAACCTTCCTAAAGGAGGAGAAATAGGGCAAGCGGCAGTAAAACTTGGTCAAAAATTAGCTGTTGATGCATTAGTTGCTATTACTCAAACAGGTTACTCAGCAAAAATGATTTCAAGAAACAGAGTCCCTCTCCCTATTTATGCTGTTACTCCTGATGAATCTACAATGAGAAGAACCAATCTATTGTGGGCAGTAAAATCTCTCTATCATCCTCATGATGGTGACTTTAATCAGATGATATCCAGTTCAATACAGAAGCTCCATTCTGAAAAATTCCTGCATCTTAACAATGATGTAATAGTGGTTGCTGGTTCAGTGGTTGGACTTCCTGGAAGGATTAATACAATACAAGTTCTCAATGTTAAGGAAACTCTAGAAAGTTAGATTATCTCTCCTCTACTATTCCTTTTACAATGTAGTAGAAAACTCTTAAAAGGAAGGAAAAATATCAATATTTGAAGTAGAGATGTCAAAGATAGGTTCGTTATTTGGAAAGAAAAAACGAAAAGAAAAGGAAGAACAGCCTAGTCTTTTCAACGGATTATATTCATTTAATAATCAAAACATAGTTATGAACAGTCAAACCTCTGAAGAAATCTTACATGGGAGTTCAATATCTGACACTTTGTTTTTGGAAACTGATACAAAACCCTCTTCATTTAGTTTTATCTTTGTAGGAAACCAAGAGATTAACCTCCTAACTCAAATGAAGTCCCGTCTAAAAGAAAATTTTCCC
>JAUWPI010000145.1 GCA_030611665.1 Candidatus Heimdallarchaeota archaeon
TAAGAATGGTTTTGTGACCTAATGTCATTGGAAGTTTTTGACTATCGGTACGTGGGTAGGAAATTGTAGCTTTTAAATAAAGTGACTCAGCGATTTTTAAAGTCTTACTTGGAGAATATTTAAAATGTCTGTAGGAACCTCTTTGAAGGTCTCCCAAATTAAAAGGTGGAAACGAATACATTGGTTTTTGTTCTTCTGAAATGTCGGTAACAATGCCAACTAAATTTTGGCAGTCTTTTACGACTTTATTCGCTTCCTTCTCTCTATCAAGATGCACCTTTTCATAATGGGTTTTGAATTTCTTTTTACTGATAATAGCTTCGCTTTCAATTGTCCAAAATGGGATAGGTACAAATATGTTTATCTCATTTTCTAGATTCACAACCGCACCAAGCGTAGGACCTTGCACCCTGCCAATTGATATTGTCTTGAATCTATTTGAAACACGTTTCAATGCTAAACTTAATGCTCTAGAGTAATTTATTCCATACAACCAATCAACATAATGACGCAATAATCCAGAATTCAAGAATCCAACATCAAGCTGTTTACTCCTTTTAGAGTAAGCTTCGTTAATGTCTCTTGTCGTTAGTGTGGAAAACTTCATTCTTTCGGCCTTATTCTTCCCTAATAAATACTTCAAAATCAGAAAACCTATGACTTCTCCTTCTCTGTCATAATCTGTCATTACAATTATTTCTGAGGCTGCCTTTGAAAGAGATTTAAACGTATCTACAAAGTTCTTTGTTCTCGCTTTTGAATTTGCGATATGACTTGGAATCCAATGATAGTCTAACACGGGGTAGTTCCAAGATTTACTTAATGGGGATAATGTGAGTAAATGACCTACTGCTGGAACAACTACTATTTTTTTTCCATCTCTCAAGCTTATGTAAACAGGAACACCATTTATTTTCTTAAGAACTGGTTTATTGTTCTCATCTAGCGCTCTTGCTAATCTACTTGCAGCTTGTGGTTTCTCGGCTACACCTAATACATATGGTCCATTGATTGGCGGCAAATAATTTTCACCCTACTATTATGACAGTCCTCATTTTAGTAAGAATTGAGGTAGTGGAGCCAGGACGGGGATTTGAACCCCGGATCCTAGAAGGAACTGATTTTCAAGACCAGCGCCGTTGTCCGCTTGGCTATCCTGGCACACATCAAGCAATTTGTTAAGAACGCATTTTAATTAAAAATATATCTAAAGATGTTTTTCTAACTCAGTTTTCCTAACTTAGTAATTGAAAAATATCTCTTTTATCCACCGTGAGAGATGGGTATTATTTTTATTTCTAGGTTGGATCCAATTTTGTTAAATAATTTTTTTGTAGTTCTCAGCTCAATTTTTTCAGAGATTAACAGATATCCAGGTCGAATATCACCATTCAATATCAGAAGATCAGAAACACTTTTGTTTCTATTCAGAAGTAAAAGTACTCCTTCTAATAAAGTCATTTCATCGGTAACTTTTCCGTTTAATGTAAGATCATCTGAGGGAATAGAAGGGTGGAGATGTAATGTAAGAAAATAGTTCACCATAAAAACACCTTATACAAAAAAAACAGAATAAAAGGGGAATTATCCCACTTCAATCTCAAACATTGAAAGTAGGTCTTCAATGTCCTGAGCTATTTTTTCATCTTCTTCACTTAGTTCAGCACCCTCTTCTGGTTTTAAGAACTCAATTGCTCGAACAAACCCATTTTCACATATCATTCGAGGAACGTGAGAACTTGAGAAGAATATACCTTCAGGAGGTTCATCAAGCTCTTCAAAAGCACCAGTATATGTTTCAGTATATACTTTATTTCCAATAATAACTAAGTCTCTGAAGAAACCTTTAGGAGTTCCTAAATCTTTCAAAATTTTCAAAGATTTTTCGAGCATAGATTCTTCAACTTTGACTACAGGCGCAGATGCAGTTGTAGGTTCTGAAGCTACGGTTGTAGTTGTTGGAGAAGAACCAACAGGTGATAATTCTTCGGGTTTTTTAATCTCAATTGATTCTGCTTCAAGAGCAGATAATATAGAAGGTGTTGGTCTATTACCTGGCGCACCCATCTTAGCAATATGAGCAGGTAATTGGTTCGATGATACTTGAGTTGGACGGTCTTTTAACTGAGCACCACCTTCTTCAATTTCAACAGCAACTGGTCTAGAAGCATCAGTTGGTTGAGTCTCATCAAAGATGTTTATTCGTTTTTGTCTTTCAATAATCTCTTCAGCTCTATTTTTAACGTTATCAGGAACAAGATCTGCTTTGTTTATCTTTTTTAACATAGAAACAAATTCTGCTGTTTCATCATCTTGATCGCAAGTTTGTGGTACATAAGCAAAACCATACTCTTTTTTCCTCAAATCTGACAAGGCTCTACTTCCAATGAATTTCTTCCTTATTGGGCATTCTGAACCTTTCCATAACCACATTCTTTTTTCGTTTTCATCAACAATAATCAGTACTTTCTGGTTTCCAAGCTCTAATTCTTGGCTTTCGACTAAGGAACCATTTTCCTGAACTTCCAAGTACCTCATGGCGCTTCACACTTTAGATGTCTTCGAGAATACATTGCAAATTCATTTAATAAAAGTTATTGATGGTATCAATACAAATTATTAAGCACAGACAAACCTTCTGAACATAAAAATTCTACCACTGAAAGTGGTGGAAAATAAAAAAGAAATATAGATAAATTTAGATTACGTCATTTTTTCTTTCTGTTCTGTTGTATCCTTATCTTCTATGTTTATATCTATTTCATTGGTTTTTTTATTGTTAATTAAACCCACGAAAACTAGAAAAGGAAGAACAGTTTTGTGATAACCGAATCCAAATAAATCAATCAAGGAATCTATCCATAAGCTTACTGTATTAAGAATCGGAACCCCTTGATTCTCTATAATTAATGCAAAGAATATGGTTCCAAAGAAGCCTACAGGTTTTCCTAAAACATCGTGCGCCCAATACCAAGCAGCATCATTAGAAGCCCCATAAGTCACTTGAAGAGTAACGGTCATCCCAATAACAAGTGCAATTCGTAGGAAATTACCTATAATTAATGCGATGATTGTATAGAAGGTTGCCTTGACTTTTTTCCAAAAATCTGCAGGTGTAACAACGATTAAACCCATGAGAAGTGCTCCTGCCTGCATACCTGTACATGCTCGTACAACTGCAAATCTTCTTTGTGCAGTTACTGACCGTATCACAGGAGTAAGATCGTCATGAGTGCCTAATCCCGTAAGAATTCTTATGAACAAGGCAACAAATGAACTTGTCGAATCACTTTCAGACCAATATCCATCAAATGTAATTTCATATTGATATAATTCTAAGATTTGAAAAACCGTGTCATTAGTAAGTTTTTCAAGGAAGAAATAATCTGGTATGAAATACAAAAGTATCGTTAGAATCACAACAACAATGAATGAAATTGTTGCATAAATCCACTTATTCTTTCCAGTAGGGTTGAGTAAAGCCCTCAACTGAAGAGCAGATTGGTTTTCTGTCTTTTTCACCATAACAAGTCAACTCCCAATAATCATAGATAATTAAAAATGATTCGTTAGATATAAAATAACTCGAAGAAGCACATCATTTATCAAGAACGAGCACTCACTTATCAGAATTATATTTCATGAAAAACTCTGACAATTGAACCGATTCTTTGACTTTTTTAGATTTTGTTTCTTCTGAAGATGCTAAAGCATTCTCTCCAAATAATGATTCCAAATTGTGTTTCATAACCGCTAATCGATTCTTCAAATATTCAGAAAGATCATATTCCTCTACCAAGGAACTAGCCATGGCAAAGTATTTTGACACAGATGCTTGGTATACGGTCAAATTCAATTTAGCCATACCACAATTTGGACAAACCCCTGCTAAAGGTATTCTTCTATATATTCTATTACAATTGGTGCATCTGATTTTCTGAGAACCAAATCGTCGGAGATTACCAATCATATCAGGTATGAAGTGATTTACTATTACTTTTGTTGCAACATCCTTTATGTCTGCAGCTTTTATCAATTCAGCAACACGAAGTTGAGCATAAACCTTATCGCTCATTGTTTTAAGGTTTTTATAAGCGGTCGATTCTGGTCCTTCAAAGATGTGAGATGTTTCGTGAGAATATAGAAAACCTTCATAAGCACTTTCATCACTTAATCGATTACTAATCATATCTATAAGGGGAAGAACTGCTTTAGGGGATTTTCTAGCTAATGTTGCTTCATAAAATGTAAGAGGGTATTTCACACAAGTATCAACATTATGTGATTCATCATCTACTTCATGGGGGTTAAGATTAGAAACAAGAATCAGAGGAGCATCCATTTTACCACCACGAATCTCAGGAAGATAGGAACGAGAAAAATTAAGAAAAGCATCAAGAGCGAGAATGCAGGAATCTTCATCTCCGTCGCATTGATTTGTTACCAAACAATTCAGCATTACAATATTGTGATATGTTTTTGTCTCATTTTTGCTTGATTCGACTTCTAAACAATATGAATTTTCATTTGAATTAACTTTAGTTATTTTTTTAATCTTATTAGCTGCAATCGTGTTGCTTATTTCAACAAAAGTTTTAGATTTGGGATAACCTCGGTTCATAAGTAAAGAAATACTTTGTCTCTTTTTTTTGTGTTGTAAACTTATGTTGTTGAATAAAACTTCATTTTCCTTACCTGGAATATTTACATGATATAACGGATTATTCCTTTTAGGGTCTGTTCCAAGTTGTTCATATCTCTTTAAGACTGCGTCTCCATATCTTCCTCCCTTTGTCTTCGAAATTCTGGCAAAAATGTTTAGGGACATCAATAATAGGCTATAATCCTGTGCAAGTTTGTAATTGCCTGTGTATATTGTTGTTCTAAAAGAACGAGTTATTATTGAACCATCACCATCAATAACAGCTGAAAGGAAAGAAAACCGATAGTCCTCAGGTAGGGAAAAAATGAAATTGGGTATTCTTTTGTCAAGAGCTTTTTTTCTCATTCCAAATGCATAAGCAAACAAGTATGCATGTATTCTTCCTGTGTGGACTAACTGGTTGTTATCTTTTTTATGATAGGGTGTGGATCCCAAAACCGTTTTTATTAGATGTTTGACGTGTTTTCTTAGATCTGGATTCGGAACACTAAAATTAGTTTGATAGCAAGTTCTTTGGTCTCTGATATATCCCTCCGCTATCAAATAGCCCAATAATCTCATTAAACCAGTAGTGAAGGGGATGTAAGGGGATACTGTATGGTCATCTCTTGCCATACCTAATCTTGCTTCATGGGGGATATTGTCCCATTGGAATACGTTCAATTCTTGTAAAACTTTAAGGTGACTCAAGGGTATTGATTTGAACCAGTCAGAAGTCAAGGGTCGTTTCATCGGTTCTTCAGGTAAAATTGTCACAAAATATTCTCTAACATTTTTTGGAAAATTAATATATGTTTGATTAGGTGCAATCATGTTTTTGTTCTGGGCAAATTCCAGAAGTTTAGCTTTTATCCATTTAGATGCTTCGCGCAAACGCACTTTATGTTTGAATTCTATGAATTTTTGTTTATCAGGTAAAGTGGATAATTCTTTTAGGATGTTAACATTCGCTGGAGGTTGAATGATAGGTATTGGAGACTTTTTTACAATAGGAATATAGTCTCCTACCTGAAGATTTGCTGCTTTGGTTGTTGTAGTGAGTCTACTGGATGGGTTCCAAACAAGAGCATTATGATTAGGTGTCATCTTAAGAGTTCTACCAGTTTCAGTTTGGATTTCAATCCATTGCCCAGTAGTCCCTTTAATCCAATGTTTTATTTGTTGAAAAATAGCTTGATTAGTTGTTTCATCTATACTTACAGTCTCCCAGTGTGGGTAAAGATTCTCAATTGCAAGGGTTCCATAATCATCAACAATCTCTTGTTGAGCCCCTATAGCAACAAGTTCATCAACAATTTCTCCAATATTCTTGCGAATTAACTGGTGTGCATTATTATCCCAGATAAGGATTTCTTCATCCTTAGATAAGCAATTCCTTCTCTTCGCTGCGTGCCAATAAGGATGAGCGAAGTTAACTTTAGCTTTAGTAAAACCAATTATTCTCCCCAAAATTCCCGCTGAAGTGTGTGGAGCTAAACCCATTACAAGTTTGCCTATGAGATCTGAAGGTTTTGCTACATTGTAATAGTGTGGTAATCCATACACTTTTTCCAATAATTCATCAATGAAGTTTGCAACTCTAGCTAAATGCTCACCCCCATCTATGTTCAAAACTATGTCCTGAATTTTAAGTTCAACAATTTGATCTGAACTAACTAGAGGTTTTCCATGAGCATCAGCTGAGTATCCTTGATCATGTAATTGTTGAATAGTTGCTCCAATTTCGTAAGGTTTGAAATGCGTTAGTATAGCATCAGTCGAATCAAATCGAATTGTCCCATCTCTATAAACAAAAAGCTCATATTTTGCCCTTAAAATCCCTTTATCAATTAATTCAGGAGCTCGAAGTTTGTTCATTAGCTTCTTTATGGTTTTAACTTTTTTAGGGATAGGGGCACCAATTCTCTTCTTTGCTTCTTCTATCTTATTTGCTAAGGGATAATCCACTGTTTGGTACTGTTTTGTCATCCTACCACATTTTGGACAACGATCATCTGTGGTTTCCATGTTGCACGAAGAACAAAACGCAGAAACAACAGTAGGGACATTACAAGTTGAACACAAAACATTGTGAGTAAAAGTACCACATGAAGGGCATAATCTACGTGATAATTCTATTTTGATACTCTTATGAGTAGCAGCAACAAACAAGTCTCTTAACCGTCCTCCTGCATCTCCAATTGGGAACAACATCTGAACAGGGGGTTTCATTCGCCTGTCTTTTGCTTTTTCTGGTCTCCCCATTCTAGCTCCAGTGTAAACTGGGCATTTATCTCTGATTTTCACGTTCTTTAAAGAATTGATTAAATCAATTACCTTTCCATTCTTAGAAATTGGTAACAGTTTTCTTTCTATATAACCAATCGTATTTAACAAAGGCAAAGAGTGTAAATCCAATACAATTTTATCTTTTACTAGCTTATGAGGGATACAGATTGATTCTAATATTTCTTTAACTTCAAGCTTATAATCAATTTCAAGGATATTATTATCAAAACTACTGTTTAATTTTATGTGATTTCTAAGAAGTTGAAATTCTTCTGGTAAAATATCCGACCAGTGATAGGTATATTCTGGATGGAGAGGGATATTTAGTTTATCAGATAGCTCAAGTGCTTCTTGTGGAGAAGGAATTAAATTGTAAGGATGCTGAATAAAACCATCAATTTTCTCCAAAAGTTTGTTATCGATTTTTACAGCTGTGGTTTCCTTAAAATCTACAAAAGCTTCCTCAAGTTCTTGAACCCACCATTCTTCACAATAACCTGAAGGTATTAAATCGAAGTTGTTCTGATTAAACTCACCAACTCCATACAACATATCTCCTAGAAATAAGATTTCAAGCAAGTTTTCTCTAACAGCTTTTGCTTCTTCATAACTTTCTATTTTTACTACATCACCATTCTTTAGTTTCACAATAGGCGGGTGGATTGAATCAACGGGCATAACTATTGCTCCCTTACCAGGTCTTTCTGTACGCACATGAGTCCCACAAGCTAGAAAATCATCCACTAAACCCATAAGGGCAGGATGCACACCCATTCCGGCTAAACCTGTTGTTCTAGATCTGCCATATCTAAGTCTAAAACCTCCTTTCTC
>JAUWPI010000161.1 GCA_030611665.1 Candidatus Heimdallarchaeota archaeon
TTTACTTCTTTTATCAGTTCAAACGAGTATCTTTTGGGAACAATTCCGATCATCATTAAAGGTGGATTATCAAATGAAACCATGCTAATTGCAGCTATAGTTATAAGATTTTTACCAATACACCCTATAACGATAGGAAAACCGGGTAAAGATAGAATGCCCTTCTTACCTGATACAATTTCTTTTTCAGAATTATCCATTTCATTCATTATAAGCCCTTTTCTTCTGTGTTAATAAGTATATTCTCAAAAAATTTGTTTTGTTTCTTTTCTAAAAAGACAATATTAATATGAAAGTATGATAGTATTAGTTCGTGAAAAAGGATTTCATATATAATATGAGCCTTGTAAATGGTTCTGTATACCGCAATGGCGATTTTTCTCTCGAAGACATTTATATATCTGATCAAAAAATTTCAAAAATTGTTCCCTCTGGAAAAATCCTACCCTGCAAAAAGATTGTAGATTGTTCAAATAAACTGATTTTACCTGGTTTTATTGACCCCCATGTACATATCAATCTTGATTTGGGGGAATTCAAATCAAGTGATAATTATGAGAGTGCTTCAAAAGCTGCTGCCTTTGGAGGAATTACTACTTTCATAGATTTCTTAGAACCAATAAACACTGTGAAAGAATTTGATGAAAAACTTCAAAAGAAACACAAAGAAGCAGAATTATCATTCATAGATTATAGTTTCCATACGACTGTTGGAAACTTCAAAGATGATGTAGAAAAATTGGTGAGCAAATCACTCAAAAGTGGCATCCCCTCGATTAAATTATTTACAACCTATTCTGAATCAAATCGAAGATGCTCCTATGAGAAGATAAGGGAATTCATAAAGAATTCTGGTTTGACAGGTTCCTTGATTCTAGTTCATGCTGAAAATGATGAAATTATAGTGAATTCTAAAGTTGAAGATAATACAGCTGTTTATGAAAATTCAAGGCCAAAAGAAGCAGAAATAGAAGAAATTGAGAAACTTGCGCAAATGGTAGCAGAGATTAAAGGAAGAATCTATATAGTCCATGTTACCTGTGGCTCTTCTTTAGATCTTCTAAAAGAGAAATATTCTGAGCTCTTACAACATAATATTTTCATAGAGAGTTGTCCCCAATATTTCTATCTTAACAAAGAAGTTTACAAAACAGAAGATGGTAACTTATTTCTTCTAGCTCCTCCTCTCAGATCAAAAGAAGAACAAGAAAAATTAAAGAAAAATATAGTTACAATAAACACTATCGGAACAGACCATGCTCCATTTACCAAAGAAGAAAAACTAAGATATACAAAACCGAGTCAAGTTCCTAAAGGACTTGGAAGTTTAGAATATAGTTTCACACTTATGTACAATCTCTTCGGAGAAAGTATTATACCTAAATATACAATCAATCCTGCATTAATTCACAATTTATTCCCTAGGAAAGGGATTATCCAAGAAGGATCAGATGCAGATTTAGTAATTTTTGACCCAGAAAGAGAATTAATTATCGATTCTGGCCATTCAAAATGCGATTATAGCCCTTATGATGATTTAAAGATAATTGGAGTTGTTGAATCAACAATATTACGCGGAAATTTTATTGTTGAAGAAAGGAAATTTGTAGGGTCAAAGCTAGGGCAATATATTAAACGATACTAAGTTAGTTATCTCTAGATGCATTTTAGTTAATATCTTGATTTAAAAGTTGAATCTCGTTTTTACAGGTGAGTTTAGGAACATAATTATATTTATAAATACTCACAATCAGCAATACTCATAAATATGACTATCTTGGAGAATGAAATATGAAAGTCGGCAAAGTTACAAAGTTTGCATTTAAAAACGCGTTTAGAAGGAAAATTGTGTCTATTCTCGCAATTGTAGGGATAAGTGTAGCAATTACAATGCAAGTGACAATTAACTCATTTACAAAGGGTATGGATGACACTTTTGAGGATATTTTTGGAGAATTAATAGGTACATTTCAGTTACAGGAGAAGAACACACCTGTAACATATGCCTCTCAATTACCGATTAATATTACTGAGACTATAATGAATTTTGAAAATAGCTCATTAATATCTTCAGTAGCAACGGAACAAAACCTCCCAGCTACAGTAAATAATTATACGGATATTCTAGGAGAAACAACGTTTGGAACACCTATGGGTATCAATGTAAGAGGCATAGAAAATATTGAGCTGTTTAGTGAGGTCTATTCTGAATTAGAGGAACTAACAAATGAATCTAGGCAATTTGAATATAATGCGGATGAATGTATAATCCCTTATGCTTTATATAATAACAATTCAGAAGTATTTGATATAGGTAAAACATTTTCTTTGATGATTAATTCAAGTTATACATATGATTTAGAAATTGTGGGGATAACTTCAGCAGCAGTAGGAGGGATAATGCAATCTATTATGGTTATGGGGTATGACGTTTATGTACCAATCAATGTAACTAATGCTGTTCTCTTTGAATTGCTCAGGAATGATACAATGAATCATATGTTTCATTATACACCTTTTGGACTAGATCCTAATCAGTTTGGAGAAAAAAATCCTAATGTAGCAGCAATACGTACAACAATAGATAATTCTGAGGAAATAGGAATTTTCATAGGCGAATTGACTGCTTATTTGGAAGAACAATATCCAGAAATGGAATTTTCCACGCTATCCTTGGCATCTGCATTATCGGCAATGGATGATATGATGGAAACGCAAACTATCGTAATTGGAATAGTAGCAATTGTAGTCATCATCGCAGGGAGCATGGGAGTAATTATTGCCCAGTTAGTAGGTGTTGAAGGTAGGTCAAAAGAATTTGCAATTCTTAAAGCCACAGGTTGGAAAGAAGGGCATATCATCTATTCCGTTATAATTGAAAGTATCACATTAGGCGTGGTAGGAGCTATAGTTGGGATAATATTATCTTGGTTGTCAATAAAAGGACTTGAATCTGCAATGAGTTTCGGAGACGCAGGCATGCCATTTTCACCAGTAATAACCTTTGGAATAGTTTTAACAGCTGTTGGAACTGCAATGGGAATTGGGATATTAGGAGGACTTTATCCAGGGATTAAGGCTAGTTCAGTTAAACCGATGGAGGTTCTGCAAGGAAGTTAGGTGATTATGATGGCAAACATAGACAACAAACAAATACACAAATCTATAGCTAGTGATGTAATTTCAGAGTCAACAGAGTTAATTATTGAAATCAAAGACCTTTGGAGAAAATTCTTTGAAGGAACACCCGCTGAGGTTCAAGCATTACGAGGGGTGAATTTCAGAGTTGAGAAAGGAGAGTTTATTACTATCATGGGTCCGAGCGGAAGCGGTAAAAGTACACTGTTAACAATACTTGGATGCATGGCTTCAGCAACTACTGGTCAAGTCTTTATTGATGGTACAGAAATCACAGAAATGAACCAAAGAAAACTAAGTCAAATCAGAAAGGAGAAAATAGGTTTTGTTTTTCAAGACATATTCCTAATTGACACTATTTCAGCACTTGATAATGTTCTCTTACCTCTTTTACCTTATGGGATAACAAAGGAAGACAAGGAAAGAGCAATAGAACTTTTGAGAACTGCTGGTTTAGAAGATCGAATGCACCACAAACCATCTGAATTATCGGGTGGGCAAAAACAACGTGTAGCAATATGTCGAGCTTTGATAAACGACCCCCCTATTGTTCTTGCAGATGAACCAACAGGCAATCTAGATTCTCAAACTGGCGGAGAAATCCTAGAACTTCTAATGAAGATCAATACCGAAAAAAGAATCACTATTTTGGCAGTGTCACATGACCCGAAGCTTGCAGAATTCTCCTCTAGAGATGTTATGATCACTGATGGAGAGATAACAAGAGACAGAATCAACCCATTCAGAAATCACAATGTGAGTTAGAAGCAAAATGGTAACAGATACAATATCTATCAGAAAATATGAAGAGAGATTTATTAGAAAATTAGGTGAAATCGCTATTCTTATTCATCTAGCTAAATCTCCAGATGGTTCCCACGCTTATGAATTGAGGTTCAAAGCTTCTGAGATATTCTTTGAAAGAAGAAAAGTGGGAAACGAAATGCTTCAACAATTTCTTGAGATTCTATTAAGACTGAAGGAAATTCACTCTGGAGAGAAAACTGAGATTCGTAATAATACAAGCGAGAGTAAAGAAATATCTGAGATGTTAAATCAGTTTCCTATTTTGAAATATAACTCTCGAATACAGATATTTTTCTCGGATGAAAAACAGATAACCCAAGCAGATATTGATTATCTTAGTGAATTAATAGAGATATTGAATGATATGATGCAAGAGATGCAAGAATCAACTGAGATTTGGAGTAATAGCACAAGTATCTATCCAGCAATCGAATCATTAGAGAAAAATGGTCTAATTAAATTAGATAGAGAAGATCCTGAAGGTGGCCGATTAAAGAAAATCTACAAAATAACTGATCTAGGGGAGGAATCACTAGAAAGAGTAATGCTCTTATTGATAGACATTTTGTCCTTTGTAATCGAAACAGAAGGAAGGAATTTCTTTTCTGGTGGAAAGAGTATTTTTTCGTCTAAAATCATACCAATCAGGAAATTACTTGAAAAACTACTGCAAGATCTGAGTCCCAATATTAGGAAAGATATGCTCTCTCTCAAGAGTAGAAAACAGAGCAGCTCTTTGATTAATATGATGATAACACAAGCTGTCACTACACCTATGTTAAGTACATTTATACGTAATCCAGAAATGTTAGAGGAACAACTTGAATCAATTGAGGAAGGGGAAGAGAAAAAGATGTTTCAATCATTTATGAAAAGCAAGCTAATTGAACAGAAAGAGATGATTGATAAAATGTTAAAGAAACTCTAGTTCAGAGTTTTTCTTTTTAACATCTCTCCAAATGCTTTAGCATATGCAAATAGAATCAATAATTGAAGTAAAATGTAAAGAAGTTTCATGGTTTGATAACCGTTCTAAAATCGGCTTTAAATTCCTTCAAACTATGATGAACTTCATTGATAGCATCTGCGTCTAAAGGAACGGTTTTCTTTACCACTTTACTCAAATCTAATTTTCCTTGTTCAGCAAGATCTAACAGAAAAGGAAGCTCAGATAGTAAATGATCAGAAACACCAATAATTTCTTTTTCTCTACAAATTGCTTCATATGAGCTGATTTCAAATACGTTTGTTGTGATTCCAACTAATCCTAATCTACCAAATCTAGCTAAAGATCTTACTCCTTGATCCATAGTTAATGAAAGACCAATAAGCTCCAAAGCAACATCAACCCCCTCTCCTGCGGTTAGCTCCATTATTTTCTTTACTGGATCATTGTTCTTAGCATTTATTGGAATAGCTCCCATTTCTTTTGCTGTCTTAAGTTTTCTTGAATCAATATCTATTGCATAAATTACTCTTGCACCAAATATTTTAGCTAATTGCATGGCAGATATTCCCAATCCTCCTAAACCGAAAATAGCAATAGTTTCTCCTGGTTTGAAACGAGTTTTTTTAAGAGCATGTAGCGAAGTTGCTGACGAGCACATCATAACAGAAGCATGTTCGAATGAAATAGAATCAGGTAATCTAATAATGCCTCTTGTAGGAACAGCAATATACTCTGCATATCCTCCATCTACATCTTTCCCTATCATTTTTCCTTGTTCGCAAAATTGTTCAGACCCTCTGACACAATATTGACACTTCCCGCATGTAATCATGTAATTAAGACAAACTCTTTCGTTTATCTGGAAATCAAGCACACATGAGCCTAATTTTTCTATTACACCTGAAACCTCATGTCCCAAAGAGATAGGACGATACCCGACTGAGGAAATACCATCTCTATAATGAATATCAGAATGACATATACCCGCTGCTTTAATTTTAATTAAGACTTCATCAGGTTTAGGTACTGGAATAGGTATTTCTCGATCTTCTAAATCTTTGCCGATTTCAATTAACTGAACAGCTTTCATTAATCGACCAAACTTATTCCTAATTTAAAGTTTTTTCCCACTTAGAGTGGCTTTTCGCATAAGAAACTCAAAAAAGGGAAGTCGTAGGGTTATTTACTATCAAATTTATCAATAACTGAGTATTTATTAATAGGTTCCACAATTTTCTATCTAAGTTAAAAATTTAAGCGATTGGAGTTTTATTTAATCTTAAAAGAGTTAGTAATTTCTGATTGGTATTTTTAATTTGGGTTGAATACACAAAGTATCTCAACCGAACACATAAAATTG
>JAUWPI010000110.1 GCA_030611665.1 Candidatus Heimdallarchaeota archaeon
GGATGACTTAACAAGAAGAACAAAGGTTTCAAGAACATAGGTACTTACAATAAGATACCTATATTTTTTGGATTTTTATTTGTTCAAATATTGCCATTTTATTACAGGCAGTCCTAAATCTCTGAGAGTCTTGGAGAGTTCACCAATGTGGAGCATAGCATGTCGTGTCACATAGATCAGTTTTTCCAATCGGCAAGTATGACCTCTAGACGCAAAGCCATCAGTTTCTAATAAATCATCATCACTATAATTTCCAAGAACTTCTTCAAATTTTAACTCAACTTTGTCTATATGATTAACAAAGAATTCTCGGTCTAAAGTTTTCAGTTTCTCTTTCTCTTTTTGTTCTGAACTTACTGATACTTCGTTCAGTGGAACCCACTGTTCTGGAGAATCGTTTATATGGAACTCTAACGCTTCAACAGCATGAAAGAGAGTATAGCCATACATCCACTTGTTTTCTTCATTTGTCCAAAAATCACCGTCTATTCTTGACGCAGCCACTTTCAACATTTTGAAAGTTACATCTAATTCTTGTTTAATAGTCGTTAATAAAATACTCATGATTAGATTTTTCCGTTATAGCGTTAAAACCTTTTTCCTAGATTGCTGCTAGAGCTCAACGCTCCATCTACGAGGATAAATCACATATCCTCCTACCCCGCCCACAGTGTGTTTAGGCACTGCTTGCGGATCGCCTAAGAGCATGATGTTAAACGCGCCATTAACATCAGCGTTGATGAGGGTGCCAGTTGCTGTGCGGAACATCCCTCGATGAGTCCTTTCCCCTTTGTAATTTCTTCGTCGTTTAGGGCATTCATTATCTAGAAAACTACATTTAGACGTATAGTCCTCCTCTATGCAGTCGACAAAGATACCCTGTTCTTCTGCCTTATACTTTAAGCAGTGGATGAGTTTGTCAAAAGGGAGGAGCACAAACATTTGAGTAGTCTTTTTCCTCAACCTTATCTGTTGTTTCCAGAGGGGGTTGTAGCCGATGTAGACTCGTGTTATCCCAGTCATCACCCAGAGGTCAACGAAGCGTTTGGTGATCTGGTGCACCCAGTTGCTAACTTTCCTTCTTTTTGTCTCACGTAAACGATGAAATTTCTGCCCATAAATAAGTTTGTTCTTCTGTTTTAATTGGTGTTTCTGCTGTCTAGCATATCTTTGTTGCAATTTCTTAACTTCTTTCAGATAGTAGTGACAGATGGACTTTACTCCTTTCCCCTCGTCCTTGACAACAATCGGTTGTGACCCGATGTTGTCCACGTAAGTGAGGAGGTTCACTGTCCCTAAATCTATCGCTCCTACTTTCTTCCCCTTCATGTCCATTTCTGGGACGAGTTTGCTATAAACAATCTCAACCTTGTAGCTACTTGGCTGAGGAATGATTCGTACTTCTCGCAAATTAGCATTGTCAGGTAAGCGTGTCTTGATGGTAAATTGCACCTTCATGGGAAGACGCAACTTCTGCAATTTGATTCTTGCTTGTTGGTTGCTGAAAATGGCTAGCTGCTGTCCACTTTTTTTCTTGTATTTAGGAGGGCTAGGTTGACCTTTAAATGCTTGAGGGGTAGCTTTGAAAGTTTTTAATGCTCGTATGTAGCTCTTCCAGTTTCTTGTGAGAAGCTTGAGCGTGTGCTGGGCTGTATGGGCAGGAAGGACACGGTAACACTGTTCTTTCTTCAGTTTTCTATCCAGCTGTTGGTACGATAGATGCTTCTTTGTTTGCTTATAATGCTGGTTGAAAAGAAACATCGCTCGATTATAGAGATTTTTGGACTGATAGCACAATTGTTGCAAAGCTGGATGCTTCTTTGTCTCCATCACTTCTGTTCTCCACACCACTTGTGCCATCGTGCTCTCTATTTTCTATCTTTTTCCCTATATAAACTCAGAAAATATTCGCGTATAACGCTGTAACGGAAAAACAAGAACCATAATTGTTCAGGTGCTAGCAACATCTCTTATATCTAATGGTTTACCAAAAATGTTGCATGCTTAGTATTAAATGAAGAAGTTATGAAAATTGGTGAATCGCTAAAAGAGCTTGGTTAAGTTTTTGATAAAGAACCTAAAGAATAAAGATTATAGACCATAACAATTCGCTATAAGAGAACTCCTGTATCTGCTGAAGTAATTTTATATTTATGTTATAAAGAAGCTTAGTAAAGTTAGTAATTTTCCCATAACGCTTATATTTCATCAATGGTAAGAGTATAAGGTAGCGATGAAAGAAAAAAGAAGTGTAGAAAAATTAATTGCTGATTTACAAAGTGAAGATGACAGGGTGAGAGAAAGGGCGGTTGAAGCTTTCAGGGAATTAGGCGAGTTAGGGGCGGTTGAAGCTTTAAGAAATTTAGGTGAGTTAGCTGTGGAACTATTACTACAAGCGCTACAAGATGAAGAGAGCAAGGTGAGAAGGGATAAATGGTATGCGGTTGAAGCTTTCAGGGACTTAGGCGAGTTAGCTGTGGAACCATTAATACAAGCACTACAAGAGGAAGAGAGCGAGGTGAGAGGGAGGGCGGCTGAAGCTTTAGGGAAATTAGGCGAGTTAGGCAATGGAGATGTTGATACAAGCACTACAAGATAAAGATAATGAAGTGAGATGGAAGGCGGTTAAAGCTTTAGCAGAACTAGAATGAAAAGCGAAGAAAGGTAAGAATTAGAAGCAATTTATGCTATAAGGCGGTTTAATGGATCAAATGCAAAGCAAGTCTAAAATTAGTTTAGAAGAAGATCCTTTTAACTGCTCTTGTTAATGGTTTACCCCCCGCTCATTTATTCTAATCCTCCTTTTTTACTAGTCCTCATAAAATTATTTGTGAACATCAATTGGTAAAATCTATGCTGTGAAGAATGGATAAATCTTTTTGCTGAAAAATACCTGAAAAAAAACTTAATGAAAACCTTACAAGATATAAAGATGAAAGAAACTTGCACTACGTCTAGAATTTTGCTCGATATTAAAACTTTGAAAATCCTTTTGATATCATCGTTATTTAAAACAACTTTAGTGAAGCACTAGCGGCAGCAATAAAACAATCAAATTACTATCGATATTCAATATTATGAAAACATGACAATCAAAAATATAACTATAGATGGACAGTTATTCTTATTTAAAAAAGAATAATATAAATTACTATTATTAATAATAATACAATAGTTAACTTAGACTGATTTTTGAATCATGGGGATAATAAGATGCAGAACTTAAATCGTCTAATTTAAATAGAAAGTGAAAGGCTTGAGCTTAGTGCAGTATAGGAAAACAGTCTTAGAAAAGCGTGAAAATAAGTAGGAATTCTTTTTTCTGTTTGAAATGGGTCTTTCTAATTTGCTTAACTGCTAAATACTGTAAAGTAAAGTGGTATTCATGTCAAAAGATAGAGTGGTAAGAAACTCTCGCAATTTCAAACCAAAAAATAGATCATCTAGTAGTAGTAGTTCTAGAAGTAAACCAAATTATCGGTCTTCTACCAGGACATCCAACAGATATGACTCCGGAAACAGAAGACAATCAGATAGAGGAACCCAAGAATTTCACACTGTAATTTGTGATAAATGTAAGAAAGAAACTACTGTACCTTTCAAACCAACAGGAATTAAACCAGTTTATTGTAGAGATTGTTTTCAAGATCAAAAACCAAGAAATAGTTCTTCTATCACAAGACGACTTCCCAGTCATTCTGGGGGTAGACCTAATTATCGTTCCTCTGATAGATCATCCAACAGATATGACTCTAGAGAGAGAAGACAATCAGATAGAGGACCCGTAGAAGAGCACACAGTGATTTGTGACAATTGCAAGAAAGAAACAACTGTACCTTTCAAACCTTCAGGAAACAAACCAGTTTACTGTAGAGATTGTTTCCAAGAGCACAAACCACAAGATGGTGTTGTAAGACGATTATCTAGTCGTTCTAGCAGTAGACCAAATTATCGATCTTCAGACAGTTCTCGAGAAAGATATGACGCTAGAGTCAGAAGACAGTCAGATAAAGGGACACCGGATCTTTACACAACAACTTGTAGCAACTGCAATAGAAACACTACCGTACCGTTCAAACCAACAGGAACTAAACCAGTCTACTGTAGAGAATGTTACAAAAAGCTAAAACCACAAGATGGATCTACTCCAGTAAGTCGATTTCCCAAGCGCTCTGGAAGTAGAATTAACTATCGTTCTTCTAGCAGATCTCCGACAAGAATTGACTCTAGAGCTAGAAAACATTCAGATAGAGAATCCATAGAACTCCATACTGTAATATGTGATAAATGTAAAAAAGAAACAACTGTACCTTTCAAACCAACAGGAACTAAACCAGTTTATTGTAAATCGTGTTTTCAAGATCCAAAACTAAAAGCTAAATCTCAACAAGAAACTACTACTGTTCAAGACAAAGTTGATGAAGTTGTAGAAAGATTTGGTGATAGACCAGGTCCATATAGAGCTAGCAAAAGGATGCACCAAACTACTTGTAAAGAATGCAAAAAGGAAATAACCGTTCCTTTCAAACCTGCTGGTAAGCCCATCTATTGCCAAGAGTGTTTTACGAAAATTGGAAAAAAGAAATAGATTCAAATGAGAGAAAAACTCACTTTCTCTTTTGTTTATGAAGTTTATGGGAAAAAATTATTATTTTGAACATCTTTCTAGTTCTTTGAGATGTTTTTGTAAATAGAAAAGATTCAGAACTTAAATCATCTAATTTAAATAGAAAGTAAAAGGTTTGAGCTTAGTGCAGTATAGTAAAACTGTACTAATAAAGTGTGAATGTAGATAGGAATTCTTTTTTCAGTTTGGAATGGGTCTTTCTAATTTACTAAACTACTAAATAATGTAAAATAAGGTGTTAATCATGTCAAAAGATAGAGCGGTAAGAAGCTCTCGCAAATTCAAACCAACAAGTAAAACGTCTAAAAATAGAAAAACTAAATCTCATGCTATTTTTAAATCGAGAGAAAAACCCAAATATAGATCTGGAGCTAAACCAAACAATCGTACTAGAGATGCTGGAAGAGATGAATCAAAAAGACGATTTCCAAGTCGTTCTGATATTAGACGAGATTATCGATCTTCTAGCAGACCATCTAGCAGATATGACGATAGAAGCAGAAGAGAGTCAGATAGAGGAACCAAAGAACTACACCCAGCAATCTGCGATAGGTGTAAGAAAGAAACAACTGTTCCATTCAAACCAACAGGAGTTAAACCCGTATTTTGTAGAGATTGTTTTCAAATTGAAAAACCAAAAACTGATTCTACAGGTGTGAGAGGACGTTCTAGTCGTTCTGATAGTAGACGAGATTATCGATCTTCTAGCAGACCATCTAGCAGATATGACGACAGAAGCAGAAGGCAATCAGATAGAGGAACCAGAGAACTTCATACCGCAACCTGTGCTAAGTGTAATAAAGAGACTACTGTTCCATTCAAGCCTTCAGGAATTAAACCAGTTTATTGTAAATCGTGTTTCCAAGATCCAAAACTAAAAACTGGATCTAAACAAGAAACAACAGATGTTCAAGACAAAGTTGATGAAGTTGTTAAAAGATTTGGTGACAGACAGGGTCCTTATAGAGCAACCAAAGGGATGCACCAAGCTACCTGTAGAAGTTGTAATAAGGAAATTACAATACCTTTCAAACCAACAGCTGACAAACCTATTTATTGTCAAGATTGTTATCAGAAAATAGGTAAAAAGAAATAGATTCAAATTGGAGAGATACTTACTTTCTTCATTTTTTATTTAGGGAAATTAACAGTTCGTGTTTTTTGCGAATTGTTTAAAATACTTCTTGAATATGCTAATTCATGAGTAAAGCTCGAAATCAATGGGAAACTCTGAATCTTATTCGCCAAGAGAAATTTAATGTTATTCTACCTATTGCCTTGAGAGAGAACAATATTGACATGTGGGTTCATAGTATTAGAGAAGGTAATTCTGATCCCCTTGCAATAGATTTAGGAGGAGATAAGGGATATTTTGTTTTTACTGATAAGGGAGAGGATAGAATTGAGCGAGCTGTTTTTGGGGGTTATGAAGATGAGCTTGAAGAACTAGGTTGTTATGACTTATTTGGTCAAGAAGAAGAATTAAGAGATTTCATAATTCAAAGAGATCCTAAAACTATCGCGATTAATGTGTCAGATTGGTTAGCAGTTGCAGATGGCATCTCACATACAGGTTACAATAAACTAACCAAATTACTAGGTGAAAAGTATACCGAAAGAATTGTCTCTGCTGAGTACCTAATCACCGATTTCAGAACTAGAAGAATTCCAAGAGAAATCGAAGTTTATACTGTATTATGTGAAATAGCGAGACATCTACTTGAAAGCGCTCTATCTAACGAAGTTATTACTCCTGGTATAACTACTTTGGAAGATGTTGGTTGGTGGATGGAAGATCAACTTGCAGATCTAGGGATGAAATCAACATTTAGTAGATCTATGCCAATGGTTATACACTCTGATAAATCAGAGAAAACAGAATACAGATTAAGTAACTACATTATCCAACAAGGCGATCTTATGCAATATGACTTTGGTATCAGTCATATGAATTATGGAACAGACTTCAAACGTGTAGCATATGTACTAAATGAAGGTGAAACAGCTGTTCCATCTGGTATTCAGAATGGTTGGAATCAAGCTTTGAAAGCTCGTGATGTGATTAAAGACAATATTAAGGTTGGACAAACAGCTGGTGAGACACTAAAGAAAATAGGAGATGCACTTGAAGAAGCTGGTTTCGGATATCTACACCTTACAATAGATCCCATGCTTGGTGGAGAACCTAGTTTAGAACCTTCAGAGAATCATGAAGATAATGAGAGAACTGAAGTTTCCATAGATTGTCATTGTGTTGGCAATACAGGCAATAGTGAAGTCGCTTCCGGTCCATCTATAGCTGGTTTTCGACCAGACCGAGCTCATTTAGTTATTAAACCTAACAATCTTTTCGCCTTTGAATTCATAGCTTATACCCAAAATCCTGATTGGGATGGAAAAAAAGTACGTTTTAACATAGAAGATAATGCAGTTGTAACTGAAAATGGAGTAGAGTGGCTTTATACACCAAATGAACGAATTCTCTTAATTCACTGATAAAATACATTCAAACAAAGATTATTCCCATCTTATCCCTTTCATTTCATTATCTCTTACTGTTTTGGACAGTTCTCCAATGTGAACCATAGTATGTCTAATTACGTAAGAGAATTTATGTAATCTTGATATGGATCCTCTTTCAGAGAAACCATCAACCTCCAGAAAATCCTCATCACTTAATTTAGCTAAAGTTTCGAATGTTATTGATTCTACTTCTACCAGATAATTTTCAAAAAACTGTCTGTCTTTTGTTCTTATGGTATTTGTTTCAATTTCTTCGGAATTAGCAGAAACATCACTTAAAGGTACCCATTTATCTGCTGAATCAGACATATAGAATTCTATTGCTTCGATTGCATGAAAAAGTGTATATCCATACATCCACTTATTCTTCTTTTCTTTCCAATAATCTCCTTCAATTCTTGAAACAGCATCTTTGAGCATTTTGAAAACTGCTTCCATTTCAAGTTTAATTGTTTCAGATATTTTTCCCATATGGATGCAGAAAATCAATTGTTATTGAATATATTGATTTATTAAAACTACAATTTTCTAACAATACAATCAGAGCAACTCTAGTGGAAATCTGTAAACATTCCCTTTCAATGCGAAAATTATTAAACTGTTTAACTTTTGTCACATTCGTATGGTAATCATTAAGTGTGGAGATAAGAAGTTTCAAGATGTCGAGCTTGTCGGTTTTGATAAGGATGGCACACTTCTAGATATATGTATGTATATCCCAGTTATGCAAAAACGATCAGAAGTTCTAGTTAAAAAGTACAAACTTCCTCAAGAAGCTTACGATCAACTTCTCGAGTTATTTGGTGTTGATCCCAAAACTAACACAATAATTGAAGGCGGGTCAATACATGAACCTAGAGTTAATAATTTGCGTAATGTTCGCGATTTTCTACAAAATTTCTCAGTTAAAGCTACAATAGGTGAACTTTCAGATATTTTTGACCAAGTCGACGATAAAGTTGATTTTAGTGCATACATCAAACCTTATCCCGGTGTGAAGGAATTACTAGAGAAACTCGACGCCACTGGTGTTAAGATAATTGTATTTACTCATGATAGCACCAATCCAGCAACCAAACATATGAAAAGTGCGGGTATAAGAAAGCATTTAGATTTAATCCTAGGGATTGATGTTGATTCTCCTTATCAACCTAAACCTGCCCCTGATATGTTACAATATGCATGTAAAGTAATGGATGTTGATGTTACAAAATCTATTGTCATTGGTGATGATAACCGTGATATGCTTCTAGGAAAGAATGCAGGTAATCTAGGCTGTATAGGTGTGTTAACAGGTAAGTCTACAGAGAAAGATTTGGTTGATGCTGATGTTATCCTTTCATCCGTTGCTGAAATGGTAATAAAATAACTATCTATTACAAATAAAAATATGAAAAAAAAGCAGTTACTACTGCTTTAATCATCTGCTATTTCGATACCGAGATAGTCTTCTATAATACCTTTTAGTTTATCCTTAGTAACTCTCATATCATCTATTATTATCCCGTCTTGCAAACGTATTAATCTGAATCCAGGTCTTACAAGAGAAAGATCGTGTGTAGACATTACTATAGTAGTACCATATTGTTTTGCAGTTTCCATAAGTAATGTGATGATATTTCTTGCAAGTCTTGAGTCGACATTAGCAGTTGGTTCGTCAGCGAAGATGATTGGTGCTTTTCGTGCTAAAGCGATAGCAAGAGCAGCTCTTTGACGTTCTCCTGCAGATAATTCCACCCCGTATTGGTTGATTTTGTGATCGATTTCCACATCTTCAGCAATGCTGGGAATATCTTCCATTGTGAAATGATTAGCTGAATTGAAAATTCTAGGAATTATCATGTTTTCTCGTACTGTGTATTGTTTGAAGAGATTATTGACTTGACTTATCATTGCTAATTCATTGAATCGGAAATTTGCAATATCTCTCGAATAACCATTTACTATATCAAAATCCTTTATTTTGATTTCACCATCATCCGGAGATTCTACACCAGATACTACGTTCATTAAAGTTGTTTTTCCTGCTCCACTCTTACCTGAAATAACGACAAAGTCTCCAGCATTTACTGTAAATGATACGTCTTTCAGAACATCGTTCGTTGTTCTTCCAGCAGGGAAGGACTTGAAAAGATTTGAAACTTTTATAATTGGTTCTCCATTCTTAGGATAATCAAATTGCTGTTCAAGGATAGGTCTGAGTTCATCAAAGGAAACTTTGCCTTCATCATCTTGTTTTAGTTCAGTTTCAGGTTGTTCATCCATAGCAGAAAAATTCTCGATTATATCTTGAATCTTTTCCTTGCTCAAATCACTTGGGTTAAACATAAAAGCAAATTTTTTAGAAGGATGGATGTCGAACTCAACCATGTGTTTGTAATTACCACCAACAAAAACCTCATCTGGCAACCTGACAAATTGAGAACTATCTATGACGGATTGAAGAGTGGATTCTTGTGGCCTTAAAATAAATTCTAGCTCGCTTCTATCGACGTCAAGGTTAACACCAACTAAACGACCATCACGTATAATGAAACTTTTCTTGAAAGCATTCCTAAATCTAAGATCGTGAGTTACAACAAGGATAGTTGTATTATGTTGCTCATTAAGATCTTTGAAAGTAGCTATAATATCATTTGTATTCGCTGTGTCAAGTTGACCTGTAGGTTCGTCAGCGAGCATCATTTTGGGTTTCTTTGCTAAAGCTACACCTATACTAGTCCTAACTGCTTCCCCACCACTTATTTTTGTAACAGGATTTGTTCTTATTTTATTTAGATTTAGCAGTTTTATCAGTTCATCTGTTTCCTTTTTCGCTGTTTGTCTATTGACATATCTCATTTTCATCGGTAGCATGATATTTTTTTCTACTGTTAGATTTGCTAATAGGTTTTGGTGAACGTATTGGTTAACAATTCCCATTCTATCAAATCTGAATTTTCTCATTTTTTTCTCATTTAGTTCTGCAATATTTGTCTCACCAATATATACTGATCCACCACTAGGTTTCAATACTCCTGATAAGATTTTTACCAATGTACTTTTCCCTGCACCTGAAGGACCGATAATTGAAGCTACTTCTCCTTCTTTTATGAATAGATCCAAACCTCTTAATGCTGAAACCTTTAGATCTGTCACTGGGTCATGATAAACTTTTATTAGATCTTTGCATATTATCATTTTTTTTCTACTCCATTATTGTTGGTGCATATTTTCCAAATTCCCTTTTCAGGAACAGGTTCATGAATATGTAAATCAT
>JAUWPI010000162.1 GCA_030611665.1 Candidatus Heimdallarchaeota archaeon
CTCCTCAGCCTTATTCCCCTTGCTGTATGGAACCGTAACCGCTTTGCTCCCTGCCCTTTGGTACAACATCAGGTGTAACACCACAGTTATTTGTTTTACTGTCGCACGCTCTTTGCTCTAGAGGATGTGAGGTGGTAAAAGAAGTTCATGTTCAAGTACTGGTACAAAATTCATGTCATAGTTGCAAATCTATAAAATTTCGTGAAAATAGTGATCAATGCAGTTGTTAACAAGAGAAATATTCCTGAACCTGCCATTGTAATAACAACACCAATAGTATCAGCAGTTATACCAGAAACTGAGTAGCATATGACTGTAAAAACTTGTATATAGGCATTTACAACGCTGTATGCTCTTCCTCTCACTTCGTTTGGAACATTTTCCGCAAATAACGCATTAATTGCTAAGCTGAACATACCATTCAGAACACCCATAAAAAAACCTATTATCAAAATAGCTATAAATCCTGGTTGAAAGAGGAAAGCAAAATAATAGAAAGCAATAGCTACTGAGCCGAGAAAAATCGCAACGGGTCTTCCGATGATTTTCTCTAAAACACCGAAAGACAAGTTTCCTATAATTGAGCCAAGAGCAATAACAGCACCAATATACCCATATTCAATATCAGCTAAATCTTTCAAACCACTTCTAAAAAGAGGATTGAATATTCGAAACGTATTTTCTGGTGTGTTGAAATACTGAATAGAAATTGCGTTGAAGCGTATTTCATAAAGATATGGGAGTAATAAAGGTCCAGCAAAAGCTGTTCCGATTATTAAGAATGTGAACATTAAGATAAGTACTCTAACTATCTTATTTTTTAGTAGAAAAACTATACCTTCTTTGAAATCTGTAAGCACTGTTTTTAATGTAAGCGATTCGTTCTTATCTCTCGAAGCAGAAGGGATATCTATGAAACCAAGTATCACAGCAGATACAAAGAAGCAACCGCTAGTTATCCAAAATGTTGATGCCTTAAAAATGATATAAATTGGAGCAGCAAAGAGAGGTCCTAT
Source organism: Candidatus Heimdallarchaeota archaeon (assembly GCA_030611665.1). GTDB lineage: Archaea > Asgardarchaeota > Heimdallarchaeia > Heimdallarchaeales > Heimdallarchaeaceae > UBA460. The sequence continues at coordinate 1,017 of JAUWPI010000162.1, forward strand.
AACCGCTAAGGTTTGAAAAACTAATTGACTTAACGAAATTGCTTTTACATATAATCGCATACCAGTGATTTCAGGTATTGCGGCAGATCTAGGTGCAACAAAAGTTGCAGAAGCTGCGCCTAGAATAAAAGCTATAACAGCAATTCCATAGATGCTTGACGTGAAAGGGAGGGCTAATATAGCTAAACCCCGCACAATATCAGCCCCAATCATCAATGCTTTTCTACTTATTCTGTCTGCAAATACCCCTGCGATTGGCCCGATTATAATCCAAGGTATAGTCTGAACAGCTAAGATGAGTGTCATTGATGTAATAGACAAAGTGATCTCGTAAACATACAATTGTATCGCAACACGAAATACTGCATCTCCAAAATTGCTGAAGAATTGTCCAGATAAAAGTTTCATGAAATTCTTGTTTTTAAAAACCTCGGCATAAGAAGGCTCTTTGTGAGAAGCTTCTTCCTCAACCGTGATTTTTGGCTCAATGGATGAATCTAAAACTTTTCCTGAAGGGTTTGAATCATCATCCATTGAATCCACGTTCTAAAATTATGTTAAACGGGAAATGCCTAGCACTTATAAGTTTGATGTAATTATTATGAGATTGGTATTCAAAATAATTTCTCTATTGAAAAACTTAATAAATAGTCATAATGGCGTTCATATAGGAGATCAAAATGGGGTATCGTTTTCTTCTTAACTAAAAGGAAGGATGACTGCATTAGAGGTTTCCAGGTTTTTTGTGTCTCTTACAGTAAAATCATATCAATAAGTAACTCTTTTAATACAATGTTTTGGTTTTTTATAAAAACACGTGGCGCAAGCTGTATTAGAAACAATAAAATTAACAAAATTCTAGGTGAATTAGAAAAATGACTTTTCTGGATGAAATACGTCAAATTGAAAAAAAATGGCAGAAAAAATGGCAGGAAGACCAAATTTTCGTTGGTAAAATAGATAACTCCAGACCTAAATGGTTTATCACTCTACCTTATCCCTATGCTTCTGGAGCATTTCATCTAGGGCATGCAAGAACTTACAATTTAGGAGACGTTATTACTAGATTTAAAAGACAACGAGGGAACAACGTATTATGGCCCATGGCATTTCACATTACTGGAACCCCAGTGCTTTCAGTATCATGGAAAATCAAAAACAAAGACGAAAAAGAATGGCAAAAATACCGTGATTACGTCTCAATTTATGAGAATAATAAAAAGAAAATTGAGGAAACAGTAGCTACATTTGAAAAACCGGAAAATGTTGCAACTTATTTTGCTAACAAAATAATCAATGATTTTCTTGGGATGGGTTTCTCAATAGATGATACAAAACAGTTTACTACTGGTGATCTAGAATACAACAAATTCATTGAGTGGCAATATGGTATTCTCAATGAGAAGAACCTTATTACAAAAGGCAGTTATCCCATTCTATGGTGTGTTAATGACAAAAATGCAGTCGGAGAAGATGACATCAAAGATGGTGATGTGTCTAAAGTAGAAGTTAACGAATTTGTTGGTATTAAATTCGAACTTGATAATGGGTCATTTCTAGTCGCAGCTACTTTGAGACCTGAAACTATCTTCGGAGCAACAAACGTTTGGATTCATCCTGATGCTGATTATGAAGAAATGCAAATTGATAACGAACTATGGATTGTATCTGAAGAAGCAGCCATGAAACTCAAGGAACAAGATCATCAGATAGATAGTTTAAGGAAGTTGAAAGGAAAAGAACTTGTTAATCAAGAAGTTGTAGTTCCTATAACTAGTTTTAAAATCCCCATATATCCAGCAACATTTGTTGATACAGATCATGCAACCGGAGTAGTATATAGTGTTCCTGCACATGCTCCCTATGATTATGCGGCTCTAGCTGATCTACAGCGAGATGAAGAAACAATTGAAGAGTATAATCTAAATAGAGATCGACTGGGAAAAATCAAACCAATTTCACTAATTACAGTTAAAGGATATGGAGAATTTCCTGCAGTAGAATTGTGTGAAAAACTAGGTGTCAAGAGTCAAAAGGATAGAGAAAAATTAGAAGAAGCTACTCAAACAATTTACAAAGATGAGTTCTATTCAGGTATAATGAAAGAGAACACTGGAGAGTTTGAAGGATTAGAAGTAGAAAAGGCAAAGGATGTTGTTGCTGATAAATTACGAGATAACAATCTGGCTGCTGAAATATACGAAACCTCAAGAGAAGCCTTCTGTCGTTGTGGTGCCCAAATCATTGTAGCAGTTTTGCAAGAACAATATTTCCTAAATTATGGAGATGAAAAATGGAAGGAAACAGCTTTCAAAGCTTTAAATTCCATGAGTATTATCCCTGAAAAATATCGTTTAACATTCGAGAATACTTTCAATTGGTTGGATAAGAGACCATGTGTCAGAAAGAGAGGGTTAGGCACTGAGTTTCCTTTAACAAAAGGTGAGGGTTGGATTATTGAATCTCTGAGCGATTCTGTCATTTACATGGCATTTTACACAGTAGTTCAAATTATAAGAGAAAATCAAATCAAACCAGAACAGTTGAAACCAGAATTATTTGATTTTGTTTTCCTAAGCAAAGGAAGTATAGAAAAGGTGATGGAAAGCACAGCAATTTCAGAAGATTCTATAAATGCAATGAAAGAATCATTTGAATACTGGTATCCGAATGATTTTCGTCATACAGCAATAACACACATCTCTAACCATCTCTCGTTCACCATCTTCCATCATGTAGCTATTTTCCCAGAAAAATATTGGGTTAAAGCTTTTTCATTAAATGAAAACTTGATTAACAATGGTGAAGCAATGAGCAAAAGTAAAGGAAATGTGATTCCAATCGCACACATACCAGAAAAATACAGTGTAGATCTGACAAGGTTACATTTGGCTTCTGTTGCAACAGCTGATTCAGTGCTAGATTGGAGAGAAGCAGAGGTTAATTATGCTCAACAGCGATTAAAGAGATTCTGGGAATATGCAACAAGTGTCACAAGTGTCGAAAATAAGGAGATTAATCTCTCATTTCCCTCAAAAATACTAGTATCTTCAGTTAACTCAAATTTGAAAAAAGCTTTGGATGCGATGGAAAATTACAATGTTCGAGAGTTCATATTGAATGCGTTTTTCACAAATTTAAGATCAATAGATGATTTTGAAAAATTAGCTGAACATATTCCAAAGGAAGAAACAGAAATTGTACTAAGGAAAGTCATTGAAAAAATGATTCTTGTTATGTCACCTGTTATCCCTCATTTATGTGAAGAACTTAATGAGAGAATGGGAAATAAGCAATATATTTCTTTAGTTGAAATTCCTGACATAACTGTTAGTGAAGAGGATAAGTCGTATGCTTTACAAGCAAAGTATTTGGCAAATCTACAAGAAGATATAGAACAAGTAATCAAATTGGTGAAATCAATTCCCAAGAAAATTCATATCTACATTAACGCTGAATGGAAGAACAAGTTGTATGATTTAGCTAAACGAATTTTCGAAGATGAAGCAGTTAACATTGGTAAAATTATGGTAGAAGCAAAGCAGGTTTCTGAACTTAGTAATTATATGAAAGAAGTGTCAGACATTGCTAAACTAATGACTAAAAATCCAAGCATCTTCAGAATAGAAATGATTAGTTCCTCACTACAAAAGAGAGCTGTAGATGAATATAAAGAGTTTCTGAGTCGAATCTTCGATGGAGCTGAGATAATCGTTCATATTGAAGACCAAGAAGTGAGCTATGATCCACAAAATAAAGCTCGAAAATCTCGACCAATGAAACCTGCCTTACTCTTGGAATAAATTTACTAGAGAAAATCGAAAAAAAAGAAGTTGAAAAGTTATAATTTCAATTTCTCTATTTTCGTCTCTATCTCCAGAATTTTAATGTTCTATCGCCATATAATATTGCTCAATGGATATATTTTTAAGTAAATCACTGGAGAAAGAGTTTGCACATTGGGCAGTTACAGAAACAGGCTAATATTATATGCTGATAAAAACACAGAAAGGTTAAATATGACGCATAAGTAATAAAGTCCGTAACCACTTGAAGCCCTTCTACGCACGAGGATGAACGAATGATGTTAAATTCGAAAATCGACGGAATTACCTTAAAGAAAATGATGATTACTGCTGCAAGTAACTTGGAGCAAACTAAAGAAGAACTAAACGCAATAAATGTATTTCCAATACCTGATGGAGACACTGGTGTTAATCTATTTTTAACAATTAGAACTGTTGTGGAACAATTCAATGAAGTTAATCCTTCTTCTATCCAAGAAGCAGCACAACTTATTACAAAAGGGAGTTTTCTTGGAGCTAAAGGAAATTCAGGAGTTATTATCTCCCAATTTTTCCAAGGTTTTAGCTCTGAAGTTGAAGAACATGATGAAGTAGGAATTGAAGAATTCGCAATTGCATTAGAAGCAGGAAGCGAATGGGCCTATGAGGCAGTACTACATCCTACTGAGGGAACCATACTAACAGTTATCAAGGATACAGCAGCAAAAGCTAAATCTATTGCAGCCAAGGGTGGTGACTGGACAGAAATGATTACAGAAACTTACGCAACAGCACTCAGATCATTAGAAAATACTCCAAATCTTTTGCCTGTGTTAAAAGAAGCTGGTGTTGTTGATGCGGGAGCAATGGGTTTTGTTAATGTCTGGTTAGGTTGGTGCTTCCAACTAATGGACAGTTTGGGCATCAAGATTGCTCATATCACAGAAGAATTCGAAAAATTACAAAATGGCAGTTAAGTGCCACTTTTCTTAACTTTTATTTGAAAAAAGAATAGGGTTGTTAAATCGTTTATTCATGATTTTCTATTTGATTTAACACTTGTTTTGCAAAGTCTTTTGGATTTATCCCAAATTCTACTTTGTTACCTCTTGATCTTACAGCTATTGTTTGAGATTCTAATTCTTTATCCCCAACATTAAGGATATATGGAATCTTTTGCATAGTCGCTTGTCTAATCTTGTATTCCATCCTATCACCACTGAGATCGGCTTCAGCTCTAATTCCAACCTTTTGTAGATTGGCAACTATTTTCTTTGCGTATTCAATATGATTATCAGTAATTGGGATAACAACTGCTTGAATTGGACTCAACCAAACTGGTAATTTCCCTGCATAATGTTCAATCAAAATAGCTAGAAACCTTTCAGTTGCACCATATATTACTCTATGAATAACGAAGGGTCTGTGCTTTTGTCCATCTTCACCTATAT
>JAUWPI010000171.1 GCA_030611665.1 Candidatus Heimdallarchaeota archaeon
TGCTTCCTACCAAAACCACTTCAAACTCCCCGTATTCCAATATGGGGGGCGGGATCGTGGCCATACAAAAATCCATTCATTCGAGCAGCTAAATTAGATGGGGTTATACCATTTAATAGTAAATATCTATATCCTAAACCCGATGAAATTAGAAAGATAATAGAATTCATTGGCAAATACAGAGAAGAGGAAAATAATTTTGATGTCGCATGTCTTGGTAAGACATCAGCAGACGATATAGAAAAGCGCAAGGAGAGCATAAGAGAATTTGCCAAAGCGGGGATAACCTGGTGGATAGAGGATGTAGATCTTGAAACAAAGGAAGAAGTATTTGAGACAATTCAAGCTGGTCCTCCAAGAATTTAAATTAAAAAAAATAGAAACAAGTTTTTCCTTTTTTTAATCAGCTAATGGGAACCAACAATCTAACCACTAAACTCTTTGAGAGAAGTTATTTCGTTTCAATTTTTTTACTCGAACAGCTAGAAAGTATCTTCTAGTATTCTTCAGCCTAAATTAATGATGTTTTTCTTTCCTAGAAGGGTTTATTAGCATGAATAAGAATAAATTAATTTGATGCAAATGAAAAAACACAACAAAATCTTAGCAAGTTTTTTTGTAGTATTCTTCCTTTCATCATTGACTGTGAGAAGTGAAGTAGCACCAAATCTACTTAATTTGACTGAAGGAACAGTTATAATTGGAGATATCTACATGAGTGAAACTTATGGACAATTTAATTTCAGTGTAGATAGAATCTTCTATGACTCCTTCTTCGATGAGAATTTTGTAGAGTTTTCACGATCTATTAACCATACACCACCATATGACCCAACTTTCAAAGTTAAAAATGAAATTATTACATCACTTGTTGTAAATGACAATAGAACGGTTTACATGAATATAGCATCTTACTACATTGAAACTGTAGATTATAACATTACTGTATTTTTGGATTATACAGATGATTTAAACATTACTGAAGATGATTTAAAAGTCACTTACAATGGTATTACTTATACATATAATACTATAGACCCTGGGGAGCCATTTTATGGTAATGTTAGTTTTTGGACTTTGAATTGGGCATTAGCAAACATGTTTGAAATGCAAATGATGCCTCTTCTCAAATATGCAATCTCACCTCAAGCGACAATTGGACAAGAAATCCTATTTGGTCAATATAATGGAACAGTTGTAGGCTTCACGAAATATAACATTAGTGAAACTGAATATTTTGATGCTATTGAAGTACATCATGATGAAACGATAGTGATCATAAATATGTTCGGATCGGATCAACCATTCACTTTAGGCGATACCACTTTGCTTTATGAAAAAAATACAGGCATTATTCTACACTGGCTTGAATACAATTCTTCAGCAGGTTATTACTATTACTATAACGCTACTGATGTTTTAGGCATCAGTCCACTCATATACATGCCAGAATATTCAGTACCATTCTTAGTAATAGTAAGCAGTATTCTTATTGCTACACCAATTCTCATAGGTAGAAGAAAGAAAAATAATCTTTAATTCCTTTTTTCTTTTTTTCTTTTTTTCTTTTCTTTTTTATTTCAAAGCCTTTTCACTATTAGATTTACAAAAAGATTTTAACTGGGTATCATGAAAATCTAATCATGAATTCTCCTAAAGTTTCCAAGTTATCACTACTTTTACTATTTTTATTTATTAACCAAATTGCGTTTTCCACCATATCTTCCTCTGCAGGAGATGATATTATAATTACAGAAATTCTTTATGATGCGCCAACCTCCGATGTAACGGAAGAATGGTTTGAGTTGTTTAATCCAACTGATTTTGATGTTAATCTAACTGGTTGGATAGTTGAAGATAATTATGAACTTTTCATACTCTCAGGAATTATTCCTTCAAAGGGTTACTTTGTTGTTGCAAGGAATTCGACTGCATTTAATCTATTATATGGATTTGAGCCTGATTTAGATGGGTCGCCTCTTGCATTAAGCAATTCTGGAGACATCTTAACACTGTATAATAATGTGAGTGCTGAAGTTGATTTTGTTGCTTGGGAAAACTATGTATCTGGATGGTCTGTCTCTGCAATAGATACAACAATTAGAAGGATAAATGTGGTTGACACAGATACAGGAGTGGATTGGGAAAATAGTGGTTCCTTAGGTAATCCAGGAGATGGGCTTTATGATGAAATACTTTCCGATGTTACACCTCCTTTGGTTAATATCATGTCTCCTGAAACAGGAGCAAATCTCACAGGATCAGTAGAAATTTCAATCAATGCAACAGATGAAAATGGGATTGCAAGATATGAAATATATATTGATGGAGTTCTAAGAGCTACACAAAATCCCTTTTTATGGGATACTAGAACAGTAAACAACGGCTCGCATACAATTTTGGTGAAGTGCAAAGATCCTGCAAATAATGTTGGAGAACACAATATTACAGTAACAGTTGAAAATAATGAGACTATTTCATCTTCAGATCTAATCAAAATCATGTCCTATAACATAGAATATGGAATTGATCCAGATTGGAAAGACGTAGTAAAAGAGGAGAACCCAGATATTGTTATCTTCGTTGAAACTGGGAACTGGGACGATGATTCGAATGAATTGTTAAATCAATATATCGATGAATTTAATGCGTTTTTCGTAGATGAAGAACCATATACTGGATATACAGCTCAAGGAATTGAATATAGTACAGATGGAGAGGCGATCATGAGTAGATATCCAATATTAGAAACCGTTCAAATCCCCCTTGTTACACTGGATGATGATTCAATGTTCGATGTAGCTCATGATTTTATGTATTGGAAAGTTAATGTAACAGGTACAGAATTGTATCTGATTGGTTCTCACCTAAAAGCAATGAGTGGAGCAGATAACGAATATAGGCGTGAAAGAGAACAGGAAGGAATAATAAACTATATGGATAATTTGGGAGAAGTGCCAATCCTATATCTAGGAGATTTGAATTCTTTTTCACCAGATGACACTGGAACCCTAGCTCCAGAAGGTGATCTCGGGTATGGGCCATTAACCATGATGTTGAAACCGGAAGATTCAACGTATGGACAGTATTCGTCGCAAAATCATATCTTCACAGATGTGTTTAGATTATTGAATCCAACTGAGCAAGGATATACTTATGGGCATCAAAACCCTACGTTTGATTCACGAATCGACTTCATTATAGCAAATAATTATCTTTCAAATTATCTTGTTAACTCAACAGTTGGAGATACATCAACTGCTGATACAGGGTCAGATCATTATTGTGTGGATTTCTTCCTTGATGTCTACGCTTTACAGAGTCAAACAGATGTCACTGCTCCAGCTAAGGTTCTAGGAGTAAGTGCTGAAGCGATAAACTCTTCTCAAATTAATCTTGTGTGGAATCCAGTTTCTGAAACCGATTTTGATCATTACAATGTCTACAGAGATGGGATATATATTACTCAGACAATTAATCCCTCATATTCTGATAGGGGGTTAGATGTGGATACATTGTATACTTATGAGATCTCTGCTGTTGATACAAGTAGTAATGAAGGGATAAAATCAGATAGTATAGAGATAAGAACACAAGCTGAAGCGATGAGTTCAGGCCTTCCTTTATCTAGTGGAGTATTAATCATTTGTCTTGCAGGATTAACACTGATTATGTTCAAACACACCAAAAAGAAAAGAAGGATATAATTCTACATCTTTCATCTTTTGACACACTAATTTTGTTATTCAATCAAGAAGAGAACGGAGTAAATATTTGATTCCATAGTTTAATATGCTTTTAATGTAATAATTATTCTGGCTCAAAATGAAAATGTCCAAATGGAAAAAAAGTTTGTCAACAGCAAAAATCATGGTCAAAGAAACATAGATTTGTATGAACGACTTTATCAAAAAATAGATTTTACTGGAGTAAAGGATGTACTAGAAATAGGGTGTGGTGCAGGCATTTTAGCTAGCCACCTAAATGAAAAATACGGACTGGATGTAACTGGAATAGATGTAGATCCAGAACAAATTGAACTAGCCAAAGAATACCAAGAGAAAAAAGAAAATCTACAATTTATGGTAACAGATGCAACGAAACTTAGTTTCAGTGAAGAAGAATCATATGATCTTGCTATATCAACATATGTTATGCATCATATAGGTAATTGGGAAGAAGTTCTAACAGAGATAAAACGAGTTGTAAGACCAAAGGGTTTCTATATTTTCTATGATATGGCTTACTCTAAGTTTATAGTAAAAATATTCAGACCAATTGCGAAGAACTACGGGGTCTACACAGCTCAAGATATTAAGGGGTTTCTTGAAGAAAATAATTTCAAGGTACTATATGAAGAGAAGCAAAAGCACTTTATATTTAATAATTATATCTTTGTATTTCAAAAATTTGACTAGTTGTCTTAATCTTCGATTTTAAGAATTTAAAACTAAAATATCGGGTTGTTAGTATTCCTTCAATATTAGTTCAATCCTTTTTTGTAATTCTGGAATCTTTTCATTTATTACATCACAAACAATTTCATAGTCTATACCAAAATACTGTTGCACTAAAACATCTCTCATTTTCGACAAGTCTGTCCATTCAATATGGTCATTCTTAGTTCTAGTTTCAGCTGATATTTTTTTAGATGCTTCACCTATAATTTCTAAACTCTTAACAGCGGCTCTTTTTTCACTTTCAGAATTAGTAAAACTCTCAAAATCATGTACTCTAATGTGATTTATTAGAAAGGAACACTCATCTAAGATATGCTTGAGAAGACCTGAATCATTTTTCAACATAAACAACCTTTTCTAAGATGGTTGGTCCTATATGAGGACTAAGAGCTTTTTTAGTAACTAAGTCAACTTTAATCTGTAATAAATCCTCCAAAAAATTGAGTAGATTCATGAAATTGTCAAAACTTTTTTTTCCAGATTCAAATTCTATTAATAGATCAAGATCGCTCAGATTCTCCTGCATATCTCTAACATAGGAACCAAAAACACCTATGTTCATTATACCAAAAGATTGTATGGTAGTCATATTGTTACTCAGTATTTTGAGAACCTTTGTAAGGTTGAGCTGTTCTTGCATAATTAATTAGATTAAAGATAGTAAATAAATAGATTTCGAAGATATACCATCAAATTGCTTGAAATAAATAAATTGTAAAGATTTAGTTTGGAGAAATTCTAGAAAAGAATTGTTTATCTAAAAAAACTGAATTCAGCTAATTACTTATACCATAAAAAGTATCTTATTCTTTGATATTATGAATTTTAATCTTAAATACGGTATTGGGACACCTAATGTTGGTGAAAATTTCAGTTCAGTAAAAGATCTAGTAGAAATAGCTAAGATGGCTGAAGATTCTGGTTGGGATGGTCTTTTCATTTGGGATCTAATCCACTCCAGACAAGATCCTGTAATTCCTGTGATAGATCCTTGGATAGCATTAACTGCTATTGCAGGAAAAACTGAGAAACTTATGTTAGTAACATATGTGACACCCTTAGCCAGAAGAAGACCATGGAAAATTGCAAGAGAGACAGTCTCTCTGGATCATTTCTCAGATGGGAGACTTGTTTTGGGAGTAGGTCTAGGATATGATCCAAAGGTGGAATTTGAAGCATTTGGAGAAGAAACAGACAGTCATATTCGTGCTAAGAAATTAGACGAAAGCTTAGAGATTATACAAAAACTATGGAGTGGAGAAGCTTTCAGCTATAAGGGTGAGCATTATGAAATTAAA